>NZ_JAPVZF010000008.1:0-88356 GCF_041432195.1 Streptococcus sp. 27098_8_23
CTCTTTATCGAAATTCTGAAAAGATAAGGGAAAGAGCCAGTTAAACTGACTCCTTCTATTTAACTTGCCAATTAGTCGCACGTTCCTCTCCCCACCAGTAAGGGATCAATTCGGCAACCTTAATTGTTTTTCTTGTTTCGTAGTTCATCATGAACTCTGCTTCTTTATTTTCAGCATTCAATTCTAAGAGAAATTCTCTGCAAGCGCCACAGGGCATACCTGATTCTTCGCCGTAGGGAGGTTTATCTCGAAAGGCGAGGATTTTCTTAACTTTGGTCTGTCCTGAAAATTGATACATATTGAAGAGAGCCGCTCGTTCTGCACAGAGATGAAAAACGCCACAAGTGCCCTCCATACAAAATCCTGTGAAGATCTGACCATCTTCTGCTTCTACTGCAGCAACAACATGGTTAGCATAAACAAAGTCAGAAACCTCATGGGGATTGTATAAAGTTCGTGCTTCTTTATACATCTTTTCCCATGTATCCATCGGAAGTCCTTTTATTTAGAAATCTCTTTCAGCATGTTTTCAATATGCTGGATTGACTTTTCACGTCCGAGTAAGAAAATGGTGTCTGGTAATTCTGGTCCATGCATTTCACCTGAAACGGCAATACGAATCGGCATGAAGAGGTTTTTCCCTTTGATACCTGTTTCTTTTTGAACTGCTTTGATTTGTGGGAAGATGTTTTCTGTCACAAATTCCTCATCTGTCATGGCTTCTAGTTTCGCTTTGAAGGCTTCTAGAACAACAGGAACGGTTTCTCCTGCCATGACCTCGCGCTCAGCATCTGTCAGCTCTGGGAAGTCTGAGAAGAAAAGGTCTGTCAATGGAACGATTTCATCCACTGACTTCATTTGTGGTTTGTAGAGTTCCACCAATTTTTCGGCCTTGTCAGTCAAGCGTCCTGCTTCTTCTAGGAATGGTTTTGCCATTTCAAAGATGGTTGCTAAGTCAGCTCTCTTGATGTAATCATTGCTCATCCAGTCTAGTTTCTTCTGATCAAAGGCAGCTGGTGACTTGCTGAGACGATTTTCATCAAAGAGTTTAATCAATTCCTCACGAGAGAAAATTTCATCTTCGCCACCTGGATTCCAACCAAGAAGAGCGATAAAGTTAAAGACAGCTTCTGGAAGATAGCCTTTCTTACGGTAATCTTCGATAAATTGAAGGGTATTTGTATCGCGTTTAGACAATTTTTTACCCGTTTCAGAGTTGATGATCAAAGTCATGTGACCGAACTCTGGAGCTTCCCAACCAAGAGCCTCATAAACCATAAGCTGTTTGGGTGTGTTGGCAATGTGGTCATCTCCGCGAATAACATGGGAAATTTGCATGTCGTGGTCATCGATGACAACGGCAAAGTTGTAAGTTGGGTAACCATCTTTCTTTTGGATAACCCAGTCGCCACCGATGTTGCCACCTTCAAACTCGATATCACCTTTGACCATATCATGCCATTTGTAGATACCAGACTCATTGACAGCCAAACGAACAGTTGGGATGATACCAGCTGCTTCACGTTCTGCGATGTAAGCTACTTTTTCTTCTTCGCTCATGCCAAGGTATTCGTTGATGTAGCGAGGTGTTTCCCCAGCTGCTTCTTGGCGTTCACGCTCAGCCGCCAACTCTTCTTCTGTAACGTAAGATTTGTAGGCTTTTCCTTCAGCTAGCAATTGGTCGATGTATTTTTGATAGAGTTCCAAACGCTCAGACTGGCGGTAGTTTTCATGAGTTTCTGGGCTTTCATCCCAATCCATGCCCAACCAGCGAAGATTTTCAAGCTGTGAGCGTTCTCCATCCTCAACATGGCGTTTACGGTCAGTATCTTCGATACGAATGATAAAAGTTCCACCATGATGGCGTGCGTAAAGGTAGTTAAACAATGCTGTACGGGCATTTCCGATGTGTAGTAGTCCTGTTGGACTTGGTGCGTAGCGTACGCGGATATCTTTTGACATAGTTTCTCCTATAAAGTCTCTAGGCGTCTGCCTTTTTGCTTTCTATATTATATCACAAGTCTCGCCTGAGTCCAATGTCTACGAATAAAGAGAGTAAAAAGAGTGGGCAAGCCACTCTTTTCTTCTATTATAGACGTGCGTTAAGCTCTTTGCTCAATTCTTCATATCCTGGTTTTCCAAGAAGGGCAAACATGTTGCGTTTGTAGGCTTCAACACCTGGTTGGTCAAATGGGTTGATGGCATTCAAGTAACCTGAAAGGGCAATTGCCAATTCGAAGAAGTAGATAGTGTAACCAAGAGTGAAAGCGTCTTGCTCAGGAAGAGTTACGTACATGTTTGGCACATCACCGTCAGTGTGGGCAAGAAGAACACCGTCAGTCGCTTTTTTGTTTACAAAGTCAACGTCTTTTCCTTGAAGGTAACCAAGTCCGTCAAGGTCTTCTTCCAAAGTAGGGATAATCACGTTCTTACGTGGTTTGTCAACACGGACAACTGTTTCAAACATGATACGAGTTCCTTCTTGGATAAATTGACCCAATGAGTGCAAGTCAGTTGAGAAGTTTGCTGAAGTTGGGTAAATACCTTTTTGGTCTTTCCCTTCTGACTCACCAGCCAATTGTTTCCACCATTCTGAGAAGTATTGAAGTGATGGCTCGTAGTTTACCAAGATTTCAGTAGCGTAGCCTTTACGGTAAAGGATGTTACGAACTGCTGCGTATTGGTAAGCTTCGTTTTCAGCAATCTTGTCTGAAGTGTAGTCTTTACGAGCTGCGTTCGCACCTTCCATGAGGGCTTTGATATCAGCTCCTGATGCAGCGATTGGAAGCAAACCAACTGCTGTCAATACTGAGAAGCGTCCACCGATGTCATCTGGAACTACAAATGTTTCCCAACCATTTGCATCTGCTTCAACCTTAACAGCACCTTTTTGGCGGTCAGTTGTAGCATAGATACGTTTGTTAGCTTCTTCTTGTCCGTATTTCTTAACCAAGAGTTCTTTGAATACACGGAAAGCGATCGCTGGTTCTGTTGTTGTACCTGATTTAGAAATCACGTTTACTGAGAAGTCTTTGTCAGCCACGTACTCTACCAAGTCAGCAAGGTAAGTAGATGAGATTGAGTTTCCAGCGTAAAGGATTTGTGGAGCTTTGCGTTCTTCTTTTGTTTGCAAGTTTGCAAAGTGGTGGTTCAAGAAGTCAATGGCTGCTTTGGCACCAAGGTAAGATCCACCGATACCAATCACAACCAAGACATCGCTATCTGACTTGATTTGCTCAGCAGCTTTCAAGATGCGGTCGAATTCTTCACGGTCGTAGTTTTCAGGAAGGTCCAACCAACCCAAAAAGTCGCTACCAGCACCAGTTCCTTTACGAATCAATTCGTCTGCAGCTGTTACTTGTGCTTGCATGTATTCCACTTCATGTGGGGCAACAAATTTGTCTAAAACTTTTGAATAATCAAATTTAATATGTGACATGATAATCCTCCAAAATTTCTTCTTTTCTATCATAACGCTTACCTTCGATTTTTTCAAGCTTTTTTATTGAATTTGCCCAATTTTTATCAGAATTCAAACGTTTGCGTAAATTTGCTAAAATATAAAAAATCTGTAAGGGCGAATAAAAACGGCTAGAGATTCTAACCGTTACAATTCATTTAATAAATACTCAAATAATTCTAAATTGCCATCTTCTTCATTGACCAGAAACTCTGGGTGCCACTGCAAGCCGATGATACGATGCTCGTCGACAGACTCAATCGCTTCAACAGTCTGGTCTCTTGGATCAATAGCAGTTACACGGAAATTAGGCGCCAGGTCTTTGATACTTTGACGATGGACTGAGTTGACCTGACTTTCTTTGCCAAACAACTTAGCCACCACGCTTCCTTCTACTGTCTCAATAGTATGAGATGTCCCAAAAGGCAAGCCTTGCCAGTGACCTTCAATTTCTTGGTGGAGAGTACCACCAAAAGCAACATTGACAAGCTGAACCCCGCGACAGATTGCCATAATTGGTTTATTCTGACGGAGCGCTTCTTTCAAGAGAGCTAGTTCAAACTCATCGCGTACAAGGTTGTAATCATCGCTCTCAATGGTCTTTTTCTCTCCATAAAACTGAGGATGGACATTTTGCCCACCTGTCAAGATGAGTTTGTCAATCATTTCCACATAATCGCGCACAATGGACTCATCCCCTACAGGAATTACTAAAGGGAGACCACCGACTTGACGAATGCTCTCTGCAAATTTACAGGATACAGATGAGTGAATGTTTTTCCCTTCTGCATCTACAGGACATAGATTTGCAGCAACTCCTACAACCGTTCTAGCCATGATGTGTCTCCTTTCGATTTTCTTGCGACAGTCTTATCTTATCACTCCACCCCTTTCCTGTCTAATATGTTTTTTTAAAGACCGTGATAAGTATTTTTTATGGACAAGAAAAAGCTGCCCAACGAGGACAACTTTTCTATTCGAAGACAAATTGATTGTGATACAGTTCTGAGTAGAAACCGCCGAGCTTGAGCAACTCGTGATGATTTCCACGTTCAATGACCTCTCCATCTTTGAGGACAATAATCTGATCGGCATTGAGGATGGTCTTGAGACGATGGGCAATGACAAAACTGGTTCGACCTGCTACTACTGCTTCCATAGCATGTTGAATCTTGCTTTCTGTTACGGTATCCACATTGGAAGTCGCTTCATCCAAGATTAGGACTTGGGGATCTGTCATCAAGGTTCGAGCGATGGAAATCAATTGTTTCTGACCAGTCGAGAAGATGTTTTGCTCATCATCAATAAGGGTATCATACTTGTCAGGCAAGCTTTCAATGTAGTCATGAATATGAGTTGCCTTGGCAGCTGCTTCGACCATTTCCTGACTGGCATCTGGCACACCAAAGCGGATATTGTCTCGGATTGTTCCGCTAAACAAGACCGAATCCTGCAAGACAATCCCGACCTTGCTCCGCAGGCTGTCCAAATCGTAGTCACGGATGTCTTTTCCATCAAAGCAAATGCTGCCTGCATCCACATCGTAGAAACGATTGATGAGGTTCATGATGGTCGTTTTCCCTGAGCCAGTCGGACCGACAACTGCTATCATTTGCCCCTTAGGAGCTGAAATGCTAACATCTTTTAAAATCGGCTTGTCTGGCACATAAGAGAAATCAATGTGACTGATTTCAACACCTTCTCGCAATTCCGTAAAGGCAGGCGCATTTTGCGGACGAATCTCTTCTTCTGCATCGAACATTTCTTGGATACGATCCGCTCCAGTAAAGGCCAACTGGAGGCTCCCCCAACTCGCAGCCACCTGGATAATCGGCTGGTAGTACTGCTGAGAAAATTGGGTAAACATAACGATCAAACCTAGGGCTGTCGTTGTTTCGATACTTGGATCGTTCAGCAAGACCGCAGAACCTGCAAAAATGACGATGGCCGTATTGACCAAGCTCATCCCATTCATAACAGGAAAGAGGATGCCTGAGAACATTCTCCCTTTAAAGGTTGCCTTGCGCACGCGCTCATTTTGCTCCACAAAGCCTGCTACGATATCATCTTGAATTCCTTGTACGATAACAGCTTTCTGTCCAGAAATACTCTCATCCATGTAAGCGTTGAGTTTCCCAACCTCTTTTTGCTGGAGATTAGTGTACTTGCGGGCCATCTTCACGATGAAGACCAACATGAGAAAGGCCACTGGGGTGCTGGCTACTGTTATCAGGGCTAGCGTCACATTTCTTGAAAACATGACAAAGATCAAACCGATGTAAAGAGCAATATTGCTCATGACCTGAACTAGGCTTTCATTGAAGGCTTGAAGGATGTTGTCCAAGTCACTCGTAAAGCGAGAGAGGATATCGCCATCCTGATGGCGGTCAAAGAAAGAAACGGTCAAACGGGAAAGTTTGCCAAAAAGGCCCTTACGCATCTCATTTGTCGACTCAGCAATCACACGGGTCATCAAGGTCATGTAAATCAAACTGGATACCACTAAGGCGAGAACAACCAGAGCTAGATTCAGCATCAGAGCTGATAAACTCTGCCAGGCTAGGTCGGAAGTTCCATTTTGATAAGCCAGAACTAGGTTAGCAAGCTCCGTTACTGCTTGACCTGAAAAAACTGGAAAGAGGGCTTGGGCAATTGTCGCAATCGCAACCATCAGAATCACAATGACAAAGGAGAGCTTGTAGACTTTAAAATAATTCCAGAAAAATCGAACTGTTTTCATTTTATTCCTCCTTTCCCTTTTGTGTTTCGTAGATTTCACGGTAGACGGCATTGCTAGCTACCAAGTCCGCATGCCTTCCTTCTCCAATCAATCGCCCTTGATCCAAGACCAAAATCTTGTCTGCATGGACGACTGAGCTAATCTTTTGAGCGATGATAATGGTTGTCGTCCCTTTCAGATCTTTATTCAAAGCTTCCTGCACGAGTCTTTCTGACTTGGCATCTAGGGCCGAAGTCGAATCGTCAAAAATCAAGATACGGGGATTGCTGACGATTCCACGGGCAATGGACATCCGTTGTTTTTGTCCACCAGAAAAGTTGGTGCCACGTTCTTCGACCTGACTCTCAAATTTGTTTTCCATACGCCCGATAAATTCGCTGGCTTGGGCAATCCGTGCTGCACGTTCCATTTCTGACACGCTGGCATTGCCTTTTCCTTGACGAAGATTATCTGCAATGGTCCCGCTAAAGAGAATAGCACGTTGCAAGACGATGGAAACTGTTTTACGCAAGGTTCCCTCGCTGACGTGTCGAATATCCTTGCCACCAATCTTGATAGATCCCTCCTGTGGATCAAAAAGTCGTGGAATTAACTGAGCTAGGGTGGACTTCCCTGCTCCAGTAGCCCCAACCACACCGACCATCTGACCAGGTGCAATATCAAAGGTTACATTCTTCAGCATAGGCTCATCATCATTAGGATAGGTGAAGGTCACATTTTCAAAAGAGAGACTTCCTTCTAACTCTTCATCCGGGAGATCTTTAAAGGTCATTGCTGGCTCGGTATCTAGAATTTCGCGGATACGACGCAAGGAAATCATGGCGCGGCTGACAGAATTTCCTAAAAATCCAACCATGATGATGGTAAAGATAATCTGGCTGAGATAGTTAATAAAGGAAGCAATAGAGCCCACAACAGATGGATCTGACTGCGCCATGCCTGCCACCAACCAGATTGAGAGAAAGACTGCCCCATAGCCGACTAGCATCATAACAGGTTCTATAACTGAGAAGGCATAACCGATATAAAGATTTTGTCCGAGAAGTTCATCTGAAACCTCGGTAAATTTGTCAAATTGTGCTTTTTCTTGTACAAAGGATTTGACCACGCGCACACCACGTAGATTTTCCTTAGCGATAGCATTGATCCGTTCAAGAAGGGTTTGAAACTTAGCAAATCGTGGCCCCATCATCCCCATCATGATGGCTGTTAGTGCAAAGATTAGGAGCACCATGAGAACAATCACCCACCAAAGCGACGGAAGAGTGTGAACCGCCAAGATAAAGGAACCGATAAAGAGAAGAGGGAGACGAAAGAGGATTTGAAAAGCCATCATCACCACATTCTGAATTTGGTTGATATCATTGGTCATACGGACGACAAGGTTGCCGGCATTAAACTGCTCGATATTGGCATAAGAAAAAGTCTGGATCTTGCGAAAAGCGTCTTCCCGAAGGTCCGAAGACACTCCTTGAGCAATGTAGGCTGCAAGCGTTACATTGACCCCACCTGCAACCAGACCGACTAGGGCTACTCCTATCAGCCAAGCGCCAATACTATAAATAGCCTCATTTTGTCCGGCCAACAAAGCCTCTAACACCTCTTGCAAATAGCGCGGTTGCAAGAGCGAACTCACAACCATCAAGCCTGTCATCATTAAGGATGCCAAGGCTTGCCATTTATAAGTTTTTATTTTTTTAATGAGCATATTTCCTCCTAATAAAATAGATAAAGGGAGCGACATCTTGCGTCAGCTCCTTCTCATTCGTTCATATTGATGCTATTCTAGCAAAAAAGAGGCATCTTGTCAAAGAAGTCTCCTTATTATAAATTAGTGCGCTTTCATCTACAGGTGATGCATGAAAAGGCTTTTTATGGTAAAATGAAAGGAAGAACTCTTACAAGGAGGAAAAGATGAAGAAACAAACCATCGCTGTATTGGGTCCTGGTTCTTGGGGAACTGCCCTTTCGCAGGTCCTAAACGACAATGGACACGAAGTTCGAATTTGGGGAAATATTTCTGACCAAATTGATGAAATCAATAACCAACATACAAACAAACGCTACTTCAAAGATATCCTACTCAACGAAAAGATCAAAGCCTATCATGACTTGGAAGAAACACTAAAGGATGTGGATGCTGTTTTATTTGTAGTCCCAACAAAAGTAACGAGACTGGTTGCCCAACAAGTAGCAAAGGTGCTTGATCACAAGGTTGTCATCATGCATGCCTCCAAAGGTTTGGAACCAGATAGCCACAAACGTCTATCAACTATTCTTGAAGAGGAAATCCCAGCTGACCTTCGTAGTGAAGTCGTCGTTGTTTCAGGACCTAGTCACGCTGAGGAAACGATTGTACGCGATATTACCTTGATTACCGCAGCCTCCAAAGACCTTGAAACTGCCCAGTATGTCCAAAATCTCTTTAGCAATCACTACTTCCGTCTCTATACTAATACGGATGTTATCGGAGTTGAAACCGCTGGTGCTCTCAAAAACATCATCGCAGTTGGCGCTGGGGCACTACATGGACTGGGGTTTGGCGACAATGCCAAGGCAGCCATCATCGCTCGAGGATTAGCAGAAATCACCCGTCTAGGTGTCGCTCTTGGAGCTAATCCTCTAACTTATAGCGGTCTTTCTGGAGTTGGAGATTTGATCGTAACGGGGACATCTGTCCACTCTCGTAACTGGAGGGCTGGTGACGCTCTTGGTCGTGGAGAATCCTTGGCAGACATCGAAGCCAACATGGGCATGGTCATTGAAGGCATTTCAACAACTCGAGCAGCTTACGAGCTGGCTCAGGAATTGGGTGTCTACATGCCAATCACACAGGCTATTTACCGAGTTATCTACGAAGGTGTCAATATCAAAGAAGCAATCACTGACATCATGAGCAATGAATTTAAAGCAGAAAACGAATGGTCATAGACCCTTATAGAAAGGAACATCATGAAACAAAAAGTCAGAAAAGCAGTCATCCCAGCCGCTGGATTGGGAACTCGCTTCCTCCCAGCAACTAAGGCCTTGGCCAAGGAAATGTTGCCAATCGTAGACAAGCCAACTATCCAGTTTATCGTTGAAGAAGCCCTCAAGTCTGGAATCGAAGATATCTTGGTTGTTACAGGTAAGTCAAAACGTTCCATCGAGGACCACTTCGATTCAAACTTCGAATTGGAATATAACCTCAAAGAAAAAGGGAAAACAGATCTTTTGAAGCTAGTTGATGAAACAACTGGCATGCGCCTACATTTTATCCGCCAAACACATCCACGTGGTCTCGGAGATGCTGTTTTGCAAGCCAAGGCTTTCGTTGGAAATGAACCTTTTGTCGTTATGCTTGGTGATGACTTGATGGATATCACAGACGAAAAGGCTGTTCCACTTACCAAACAACTCATGGATGACTACGAGCGTACCCACGCGTCTACTATCGCTGTCATGCCAGTCCCTCACGACGAAGTCTCTGCTTATGGGGTTATTGCTCCGCAAGGCGAAGGAAAAGACGGTCTTTACAGCGTTGAAACCTTCGTTGAAAAACCTGCACCAGAGGATGCTCCTAGCGACCTTGCTATCATCGGACGGTACCTCCTCACGCCTGAAATTTTCCAAATCCTTGAGAACCAGACTCCAGGTGCAGGAAATGAAATTCAGCTGACAGATGCAATCGATACCCTCAATAAAACACAACGTGTATTTGCTCGTGAGTTCAAAGGGGCTCGTTACGATGTCGGAGACAAGTTTGGCTTTATGAAAACCTCCATCGACTACGCTCTCAAACATCCACAAGTCAAAGACGACTTGAAAGACTACCTCATCCAACTCGGAAAAGAGCTGGCTGAGGGGGAATAGAAGAACCGTTCATATAAAAAAAGAACTAGGATAGTTAATTATCCCCAGTTCTTTTTATTTTGTATTGCTATCATCCCGAACATATATACTCTCAAAAGGAAATCGTATTTCTCGGTTAATCTACTAACAGGCTCCACCGAATTGATTTTAAATTTTATGAAAGCGCTACGATATTATTTGTTTTTTTATAAAAATAGGAGTACAATGAGTTAGTATAATAAAATAAAAAGCACCGAATCGGTGCGCACTTTTTCAAGTTGTGTACGGACAAAGCCTTATTTTAACTTTGCTGTGTTGTTTCGAATAATTCCAACAGCTTTATTGTACTATACTTGTCAAAAATTATCAAGTGAAATGTAAATCATTTTACAGATACGACAAAAAGTTAGTTTATCCTCATTTGAAACAATACAGCTCTAAAACTAAAATATAACCTATAATCAATTTTAGCACATTTTTACCGATATTTCATCATTATTCTATTGAAATTTTTAGTTAGAATGATGCAATTAAATAAAGTTATATTTTAAGGAGATTATTTCGAGAAAGTTCAAATTCACTAAAGATAATTTAGCTATTCTAACTGAGGGAGTAAAGTTTATAAATGGGTGCATTGACTTAGTCAAGGCTCTCATTTCTTAATTTTAAAATTATAACTTAATACAACGGAGGTTTTTATACATGGAAAACAAAAATTACTCTATCGGACTTGATATTGGTACTAACAGCGTCGGATGGAGCGTTATCACTGACGATTATAAAGTCCCATCGAAAAAGATGAAAGTTCTGGGTAATACCGATAAACGATTTATCAAGAAAAATCTCATCGGGGCTCTATTGTTTGATGAGGGAACTACTGCTGAGGCTAGACGCCTTAAACGAACTGCACGTCGTCGCTATACTCGCCGGAAAAATCGTCTTCGCTATCTTCAAGAAATCTTTGCTGAGGAAATGAGCAAGGTAGATAGTAGTTTCTTTCATCGATTGGATGACTCCTTTTTAATTCCTGAGGATAAAAGAGGGAGTAAATACCCTATTTTTGCTACCTTGGCAGAAGAAAAAGAATACCATAAGCAATTTCCAACTATCTACCATTTGAGAAAGCAATTAGCAGATTCAAAAGAAAAAACTGACTTGCGCTTGATTTATCTAGCATTAGCTCATATGATTAAATATCGCGGGCATTTTTTATACGAAGATACATTTGATATTAAAAACAATGATATCCAAAAAATCTTTAGCGAATTTATAAGCATTTACGATAATACCTTTGAAGGAAGTTCACTTAGTGGGCAAAACGCACAAGCAGAAGCAATTTTTACTGATAAAATTAGTAAATCTGCAAAGAGAGAGCGCGTTCTAAAACTCTTTCCTGACGAAAAGTCCACTGGTTTGTTTTCAGAATTTCTCAAGTTGATTTTAGGAAATCAAGCTGATTTTAAAAAACATTTTGACTTAGGAGAAAAAGCTCCGCTACAATTTTCTAAAGATACCTATGATGAGGATTTGGAAAACTTGCTCGGACAAATTGGAGATGACTTTGCTGATCTTTTCTTAGTTGCCAAAAAACTCTATGACGCCATTCTTCTATCTGGAATTTTGACTGTCACAGATCCTTCAACCAAGGCTCCACTATCGGCGTCTATGATTGAGCGCTATAAAAATCACCAAAATGATTTGGCAGCTTTAAAACAATTCATCAAAAACAATCTTCCAGCAGAAAAATATGTTGAAGTTTTTTCTGACCAATCTAAAGATGGGTATGCTGGGTATATCGATGGCAAGACCACACAAGAAGCATTTTACAAATATATCAAAAATCTTCTCTCTAAATTCGACGGAGCAGACTATTTCCTTGAGAAAATTGATCGTGAAGATTTCTTGAGAAAACAACGCACCTTTGATAATGGTTCTATTCCTCATCAAATTCATCTTCAAGAAATGAATGCCGTTCTCCGTCGGCAAGGAGAACATTATCCATTCCTGAAGGAAAATAAAGAAAAGATAGAAAAAATCTTGACTTTCCGTATTCCTTACTACGTTGGTCCATTGGCTCGTGGCAATCGTGATTTTGCGTGGCTTACTCGAAATTCTGGCCAAGCAATAAGACCTTGGAATTTTGAAGAAATTGTTGATAAAGCAAGCTCTGCGGAAGACTTCATCAATAAGATGACTAACTATGACTTGTATCTGCCAGAAGAAAAAGTTTTGCCTAAACACAGTCTCTTGTATGAAACATTTGCTGTCTATAATGAATTAACAAAAGTAAAATTTATTGCAGAAGGATTGAGAGACTATCAATTCCTTGATAGTGGTCAGAAGAAGCAAATTGTCAATCAATTATTCAAAGAGAAAAGAAAAGTAACTGAAAAAGATATCATTCATTATCTACACACTGTTGATGGCTACGATGGAATCGAACTAAAAGGAATTGAAAAACAATTTAACGCTAGTCTTTCTACTTACCATGATTTGCTCAAGATTATCAAGGATAAGGAGTTTATGGATGACCCTAAAAATGAAGAGATTCTTGAAAATATCGTCCACACGCTAACTATCTTTGAAGATCGTGAGATGATTAAGCAACGCCTTGCTCAATATGACTCTCTCTTTGATGAAAAAGTCATCAAGCCACTAACTCGTCTACATTATACTAGTTGGGGAAAACTCTCTGCCAAGCTGATTAACGGTATCTGTGATAAACAAACTGGCAAAACGATTCTTGATTATCTGATTGATGACGGTAAAATCAATCGCAACTTTATGCAGTTAATCAACGATGACGGACTATCCTTCAAAGAAATTATCCAAAAAGCACAAGTAATTGGCAAGACAGATGATGTGAAGCAAGTCGTCCAAGAACTCGCAGGAAGTCCTGCCATCAAAAAGGGAATTTTACAAAGTATCAAGATTGTTGATGAACTTGTCAAGGTTATGGGCCATGCTCCTGAGTCCATTGTGATTGAGATGGCACGAGAAAATCAGACAACTGGCAGAGGGAAAAAGAATTCTCAACAAAGATATAAGCGCATTGAAGATTCACTGAAAATATTAGCATCCGGGCTTGATTCAAATATATTAAAAGAAAATCCAACAGATAATAATCAACTTCAAAACGACCGCCTCTTCCTTTACTATCTCCAAAATGGGAAGGATATGTACACTGGAGAAGCTCTTGACATCAACCAACTGAGCAGCTACGACATTGACCACATCATCCCTCAGGCCTTTATAAAGGACGATTCGCTCGATAACCGTGTCTTGACGAGTTCAAAAGAGAATCGTGGCAAATCAGATAATGTTCCAAGTTTAGAAGTCGTTCAAAAAAGAAAAGCTTTTTGGCAACAATTGTTGGATTCCAAATTGATTTCAGAGCGCAAATTTAATAATTTAACCAAGGCTGAACGTGGCGGGCTAGATGAGCGAGATAAAGTTGGCTTTATCAAACGCCAACTAGTTGAAACACGACAGATCACAAAACATGTTGCTCAGATCTTGGATGCTCGCTATAATACAGAAGTGAATGAGAAGGATAAGAAGAACCGTACCGTCAAAATCATCACTTTGAAATCCAATCTAGTTTCCAACTTCCGTAAAGAATTTAGGTTATACAAGGTACGGGAAATCAATGACTACCACCATGCACATGATGCCTACTTAAATGCAGTAGTGGCTAAGGCTATCCTTAAAAAATATCCTAAACTCGAGCCTGAATTTGTCTATGGTGAGTATCAAAAGTACGACCTTAAGAGATACATCTCAAGATCTAGAAATCCTAAAGAAGTCGAAAAAGCAACTGAAAAGTATTTCTTCTACTCAAACTTGTTGAACTTCTTTAAAGAAGAGGTGCATTACGCAGACGGAACTATCGTAAAAAGAGAGAATATCGAATACTCCAAGGATACTGGAGAAATCGCTTGGAATAAGGAAAAAGATTTCGCAACCATCAAAAAAGTACTTTCCTATCCACAGGTGAATATTGTGAAGAAGCGAGAGGTGCAAACAGGTGGTTTCTCTAAAGAGTCCATTCTTCCTAAAGGAAATTCTGACAAGCTAATCCCTCGAAAAACAAAGGATATTCTTTGGGACACTACTAAATATGGGGGATTTGATAGCCCTGTTATCGCCTATTCGATCTTACTCATTGCCGATATCGAAAAAGGAAAAGCGAAAAAACTGAAGACTGTCAAAACTCTAGTTGGTATCACGATTATGGAAAAAGCCGCTTTTGAGGAGAATCCAATAACTTTCCTTGAAAATAAAGGCTATCATAATGTCCGTAAAGAAAACATCCTCTGCCTACCTAAGTATAGTTTATTTGAACTGGAAAATGGTCGCAGACGACTACTTGCAAGTGCAAAAGAACTTCAAAAAGGCAATGAAATAGTACTTCCAGTATACTTAACAACCTTGCTCTACCATTCTAAAAATGTCCATAAACTAGACGAACCAGAACATTTAGAATATATCCAGAAACACCGAAATGAATTTAAGGATTTGTTAAATCTTGTATCTGAGTTCTCTCAAAAATATGTCCTCGCAGATGCAAATCTAGAGAAAATCCAGAACTTATATGCAGACAATGAGCAAGCAGATATAGAAATTCTAGCAAATTCGTTTATCAATTTGTTGACCTTTACTGCTTTGGGTGCTCCTGCTGCCTTTAAATTTTTTGGCAAAGATGTTGATCGAAAACGGTACACAACTGTATCTGAAATCCTCAACGCCACCCTCATCCACCAATCCATCACTGGTCTCTACGAGACTCGGATTGACTTAAGCAAACTGGGAGAAGACTAATGGGATGGAGAACCGTTGTTGTCAATACACACTCTAAGCTCTCCTACAAGAACAATCACTTGATCTTTAAAGATGCCTCTCGGACAGAGTTGATTCACCTGTCCGAGGTGGACATCCTTCTTTTGGAGACGACAGATATCGTTCTCTCCACTATGCTGATTAAACGTTTGGTGGATGAAAATATTCTAGTCATCTTTTGTGATGACAAACGCTTGCCAACGGCATACTTAATGCCCTACTACGGTCGGCATGATTCCAGTTTGCAACTCTCTCGGCAAATTGCTTGGAATGAAGATGTAAAGGCGGAAATCTGGACAACCATCATTGCACAAAAAATTCTCAATCAGGCTTTTTATCTGGGGAGTTGTGGTTTTTTAGAAAAGAGTCAGTCCGTCATCGATCTCTATCATGGATTGGATTTATTTGATCCTAGCAATCGTGAGGGTCATGCTGCTCGGATTTATTTTAACACTTTGTTTGGAAACGATTTTAGCCGTGAACAAGACAATGATGTCAATGCTGCCTTAGACTATGGTTACACCTTGATTTTGAGTATGTTTGCGCGTGAGATTGTCTTGTCTGGCTGCATGACTCAGTTTGGCTTGAAACATGCTAATCAGTTTAATCAATTCAACCTCGCTAGCGATATTATGGAACCTTTTCGTCCGATTATTGACAGAATCGTCTATGAAAATCGAAGCAGTTCTTTTGTCAAAATCAAGCGAGAACTTTTTACCATTTTCTCAGACACCTTCCACTACAATGGCAAAGATATGTACCTGTCCAATATCGTCAGTGACTATACTAAGAAAGTCATCCAAGCTCTCAATCAACCGGAGAAAGGAGTTCCTGAGTTTAGGATATGAGTTATCGATATATGCGTATGATATTAATGTTTGATATGCCCGTTGATACCGCAGAGGAACGCAAGGCCTATCGGAAATTTCGCAAGTTCCTCATAGATGAGGGATTTATCATGCACCAATTCTCCATCTATAGCAAGCTCTTGCTCAACAACTCTGCTAATAACGCCATGATTGAACGCCTTAAGACGCACAATCCTAAAAAAGGGAACATTACTCTCTTAACCGTTACAGAAAAGCAGTTTTCTCGCATGATTTACTTAAATGGTGAGCGAAATACTAGCGTAGCAAACTCCGACGCACGTTTGGTTTTTCTAGGAGAGGAGCCTGGAGATGAAGATTAATTTCCCATTATTGGATGAACCATTGGCTATTGAAAATGCAACCTTTTTAGTCCTGGAAGACCAGCTTACCTTTTCAACTATCGTCAAGCAGTTCTACCAGTACACTGATGATGGGGAGTTGAAATTATTTGATAGAAATCTAAAAGCTCTGAAAGAGTCCGAGTTACTAGTGATAACGGATGTCTTAGGATACAATCTCAACTCACCCGCCATGCTCAAGCTGATACATGCAGATCTTGAAAATCAGCTCAATGACAAGCCCGAAGTCAAATCCATGATTGAAAAGCTGGTTTCTACGATTACAGAATTACTGGCATTTGAGTGCTTGGAAAACGAATTAGACCTAGAGTACGACGAAATCACCATTCTGGAGTTGATCGATGCTCTAGGGGTCAAAGTTGAAACTCTGAGTGATACACCTTTCGAAAAGATGCTAGAAATTGTCCAGGTTTTTAAATATCTTTCCAAAAAGAAACTCCTTGTCTTCATCAATGCGACCGCCTATCTATCAAAGGATGAGTTAGTAAATCTGATAGAGTATATCCAACTCAATCAACTAAGGGTCTTATTTGTCGAACCTCGAAAAGTCTATGATTTTCCTCAATATGTGCTGGATCAAGACTATTTCTTGAACCCTGAAAATATGGTATAATAAGGATAACAATTGGAACCTGACGAGCTGAAGTCTGGCTGGGACGAATGGCGCGATTACGAAATTTCGTGAGAAAAATTTTTCTACGGGGTTTTAGAGCTGTGTTGTTTCGAATGGTTCCAAAACAACCTGCGCTTGTCAAATTCTGAACAGCCCGTTTTAGAGCTGTGTTGTTTCGAATGGTTCCAAAACTTACTGTAACGTTACATGTAACGTTACCAAGTTTTAGAGCTGTGTTGTTTCGAATGGTTCCAAAACTACTTTTGGTAAAGTTATAGCTAAAGGTTCGTTTTAGAGCTGTGTTGTTTCGAATGGTTCCAAAACCTTCCTGATTGTAAGCAGCTTCTGTCATATGTTTTAGAGCTGTGTTGTTTCGAATGGTTCCAAAACTTATCAGCATATTCAATCGTGCCATATTTGTTTTAGAGCTGTGTTGTTTCGAATGGTTCCAAAACATGGTATTTTTTGGAAGATTGCTTGACTTTGTTTTAGAGCTGTGTTGTTTCGAATGGTTCCAAAACACAGTAGCATGGTTAATGCGTTCACCTTCAGTTTTAGAGCTGTGTTGTTTCGAATGGTTCCAAAACCAGTAGCTAGCTATAATGCCCAATATGCAGGTTTTAGAGCTGTGTTGTTTCGAATGGTTCCAAAACAATAGTTTCGTGACTTGTCAGTTTCAATAAGTTTTAGAGCTGTGTTGTTTCGAATGGTTCCAAAACGGTCACAAATAAGGCAACTGGCGCATATACGTTTTAGAGCTGTGTTGTTTCGAATGGTTCCAAAACATCTTGTATGTGTGTTGTATATCAAAGATGGTTTTAGAGCTGTGTTGTTTCGAATGGTTCCAAAACGAAATGCTGACTTTGAATATTTCCCTAGCAGTTTTAGAGCTGTGTTGTTTCGAATGGTTCCAAAACCTGCCATAGCTTGAATATAAGTCAGAAATAGTTTTAGAGCTGTGTTGTTTCGAATGGTTCCAAAACCCGATGATGCGGTTTTCTTTCAGTTCATGCGTTTTAGAGCTGTGTTGTTTCGAATGGTTCCAAAACGACATCCAAAAATACACTCAAGGAACACCTGTTTTAGAGCTGTGTTGTTTCGAATGGTTCCAAAACTTTCATCTTCAAGGTGCGAGCAGAGACTTTGTTTTAGAGCTGTGTTGTTTCGAATGGTTCCAAAACACCAACCGCTAGGAATAGTACTGGTGTTAGGTTTTAGAGCTGTGTTGTTTCGAATGGTTCCAAAACATATTTGGGAGTTATTGAGTATACGAAACAGTTTTAGAGCTGTGTTGTTTCGAATGGTTCCAAAACTTATGGTACATCTATAAGCGCTCGTTATTTGTTTTAGAGCTGTGTTGTTTCGAATGGTTCCAAAACCGTTAAAGGTAGAAACAATTTTTAAAGTGTGTTTTAGAGCTGTGTTGTTTCGAATGGTTCCAAAACTTCAAACAGTTAACGTCAACATCCAGAATAGTTTTAGAGCTGTGTTGTTTCGAATGGTTCCAAAACGTCTATCATGAGCACGACGATAGTCACCAGGTTTTAGAGCTGTGTTGTTTCGAATGGTTCCAAAACTGCCACTAATTCTCCCTTCAAACGTTTGATGTTTTAGAGCTGTGTTGTTTCGAATGGTTCCAAAACTTGGAGGAAAAACATGATTAAGGTTTTAAAGTTTTAGAGCTGTGTTGTTTCGAATGGTTCCAAAACGACTGATCAGATTATTAAATGCCTCTACCAGTTTTAGAGCTGTGTTGTTTCGAATGGTTCCAAAACAGCGCAACAGGCTAAAGAACTCGTTCAACAGTTTTAGAGCTGTGTTGTTTCGAATGGTTCCAAAACCTACCTAAAAGAAAACGGCGCAATGGCCGTGTTTTAGAGCTGTGTTGTTTCGAATGGTTCCAAAACTGCAGCGGCTGCAATGGGAACAACAGTTCTGTTTTAGAGCTGTGTTGTTTCGAATGGTTCCAAAAAAAGCTACTCATTCTTTGAGTAGCTTTTTAGCTATTCCCCCCTACACATAGTTCATTCCCTTATAGCAAAGGAAAATGGCTAGTGCGATAAAAAGTACAGTTGCTCCGATTCGCTGGCTAGTACTGTACATCCTTCTCTCCCATTTAACTGGAAAAATAACTGCTAGAAAAGCACCTCCTACTGCCCCACCGATATGGCCTGCTAGGCTGATTCCTGGAATCAGAACACTTCCAATGATATTTATCACGAAAAGTGTCAGATAGGATTGCCCCAACTGCTGGATATAGGGGTTGCGAGTTGCGTAACGCAAGACGATAATCGCAGCAAATAGCCCGTAAAGAGAAGTGGAAGCGCCTGCTGCTACAACTTTCGGTGTGAAAGCAAAAACAAAGAGATTGCCCATCATTCCTGATAAGAGATAAAGAAAGAAGAACTGCTTGGAACCGAAAATCTCCTCCACCTGTCGTCCAAGAAAGTAGAGCGAAATCATATTGACAATAAAATGCTCCCATCCGATATGCACAAATATAGCCGAAAAAAGGCGCCAAATCTGCTCAGGGAACAGACGAATGATCGGTCCATACATGGCTCCAAACTGAAGCAAGGTATCTGCTCGTTCAAAATTTAAACCTGTAAGAACCAACATCAAGAGAAAGACCAATGCGGTTACTAGGAGGAAGAAACTAGTCACAGGATAACGTTTATCAAAGATTTCCTTCATAGATTAACACCTCCTGAACAGGAATATCATGGTCTTCCAAGTTAAACTCCTGAATTTGACAAGGATAGATTGTACTCAGGCTCTGCCCAGCAAAATGTTCTAGATAGCGGTCGTAGTATCCTCCACCATATCCGATCCGATAGCCCTCTGTTGTAAAAGCCAAGCCCGGAACATGAATTAAATCAATCTGAGACGGTTCCACCACTTCCAAGTCTCCTTGCGGTTCCAGTAAACCAAAGGAAGTTTTTACCAACTGCTGCGGATCATAGACCACAAACTCCATCCGTCCCTTGGGATAGGTTTTGGGTATCAGGACCTTCTTGCCGTCCTTCAGCGCCCGCTCGATCAATTCTTGCGTTTGAAATTCATGAGGGAAGGAGAGATAGGTTGCGATGGTCTTGGCTTCTTGGTAAAAAGGGTGTTGTAAGAAACGCTCAGTTAAAACTTGGTCCATAGCCTGTTTTTGCTCCTGAGATAGAGACTTCATTTCTTGCAAAATTTTCTTGCGTAGTTCTACTTTCATAGACAATTCCTCTACTCTGCTGCCTTCTTTTTCAGGAAACTAGAGACCGCATCTACTCCAATGGCTAAGGCTTCTTCCTTAGGACTCATCTGAGGGTGATGAAGGGCATAAGGACTATCGATACCCAGCCAAAACATAACGCCATCTACCTTCGAAAGGAGATAACCAAAGTCCTCACCAGTCATAGCTGGCTCGATATCAATCAACTCAATTCCGTCTTTCTCTTCAAAAAAGTCCATCAGTTCACGCGCCAAGGCTGGATTGTTCTCAACAGGGAGGTAGCCTCCTTGCTTGAGTTCTACTTCGACTTCCATATCAAAGGCTGCTGCAACACCTTCTGCGACTGTCTTGACTCTTTTTTGTACCAAGAGGCTCATGTCCTGAGTCAAGGCCCGAATAGTTCCATGTAAAAATGCTGTGTCTGTAATGACATTGTTGGTTGTTCCAGCTTGGAAAAGGCCAAAGGTCACCACCGCTCCCTCGATGGGATTAACATTGCGACTGACAACTGACTGTACCTGTGTCACAAAGTAACTAGCAGCCACCAAGGCGTCATTGGCTTCATGCGGAAAAGCTGCGTGTCCTCCTTTTCCTTTGAAACGAACCTTCACCTCACAAGTCCCTGCAAAGAGTGTATGAGTGTTGGTCGCAATCTGTCCGACCTTCAGATCCGGACGAACATGGAGACCATAAAATTGGTCTGGCAACCAATTTCCAAAAGCACCATCCTCATACATGAGCATCCCACCAGCTTCATTTTCTTCAGCAGGCTGAAATAGGAAGAGCAAATTATTCTTGGGTTGTTCCTCCAGGGCGCGTTCGAGACAGCCCAAGGCAATGGTCATATGAAAATCATGGCCACAGGCATGCATGCGACCTTGGTGTTGAGAAGCAAAAGGTAGACCTGTTTGTTCGACAATAGGCAGACCATCAATGTCTGTTCGCCAACCAATGGTTCGCTCCGGCTGACTTCCCTGCAGGTAGACCAAAATTCCTGTCCGCCAAGTACGAACTTGAACAAAGTCCTTGCCCGAAGTCAATTTCTCAATCACATCCAGCAAATAAGCCTGAGTCTTAAACTCCTCCAAGCCAATCTCTGGAATCTGGTGTAAATCTCGTCTAGTCTGAATCAAATCTAACATCTATCGATCCTCCTTTTGATAGAAGAAAGAGGCTGGAAAAAGGGTTCCGCCTCTTTTTTACTTTTACAATTACAAGGTACGAAGCGCATCCTCTAGCGCTGTTTTTTGTTGGGTTTGGGCATCAATTTCTTTGATGATACGAGCCGGAACACCTGCTACAACCACGTTTTCTGGAACATCTTGGGTAACAATAGCTCCTGCTGCAACAACTGAACCACTGCCGATTTGGACCCCTTCGATAACCACTGCATTGGCACCGATAAGAACATTGTCTCCGACACGGACTGGATCTGCGCTAGCTGGCTCAATCACACCCGCCAAAACTGCACCTGCACCAACGTGGCTGTTTTTTCCAACGATAGCACGGCCACCAAGGATGGCACCCATGTCAATCATGGTTCCAGCACCGATTTCAGCACCGATATTGATAACTGCTCCCATCATGATAACAGCATTGTCACCAATTTCTACCTGGTCACGGATAATCGCACCTGGCTCGATACGAGCGTTGATCGCACGTTTGTCTAGCAAAGGAACTGCAGAATTACGAGCATCTTGCTCGACAACATAATCTTGATTTTCTACCAAACCTTCAAGAAGCGGAGCCACGTCCTTCCAGTCTCCGAATAAAACATTCCCTAGTTTGACAACAGAGCTAGGCACAGCAGTTGCGAGTTGTCCTTCAAAGGTTACTTTAACACTGGTTTTCTTTTCAGCATTGGCGATAAATTGGATAATTTCTTGAGCGTTCATTTTTGTAGCAGTCATAGGTGCCTCCTAGTTCGTTATAATGATACCTATTCTACCAAAAAAGGCCTCAAATTTGAAGCCTCAACTATCAAATAATCATCTTTACCTGGCTTGTTTTGCTTCTTCTACAGATAAGAAAATCATCGGAACGATAATCAACACCATAGCCAAGGCCAAAAAACCATCCATGACCAATCCTAGAAAAAGAACACTTAATAAAGCTGAAGAAAGCGGTTCGCTAGCACTCACCACTGATACAACCAGCGGGGAAACGAGTGACACAGCCTTCATAGATAAGAAGAAGGCAAAAGCAGTTCCAAACACGGCAATCGTCAGACAAATCAGCACACTTACCAAATCCACTTGAAAACTTATCCCATAAATAGGGTAAAGGAAATTACTAAAGAGCCCTGCCAGAATCATCCCCCAACCAACAGTCGGAACGAAACCGTAGCGCCGTGCAAAGCGTTGGGGAAGGATAACATTAAACATGACCCCTACTGCACTGAGCAAACCTGTCACTAGAGCCAAAGGAGTCATGGATAACTGGGACAAATCCCCTTTTGTAGCCATCAAAAAAACACCTAGCATGGCAATCAAAACACAGAAAACAGCTGTAATAGAAGCCTTCTTCTGGTAAATGATTCGATTGTAAAACAGGATAAAAACAGGGCTGATAAATTGCAAAATGGTCGCCGTCGTCGCATTGGAATACTCAACGCAGAGATAGAAGAAAAACTGCACAGAAAAAATACCTAGAATAGCATAGGCTAAAAAAGGTAGATAATTTTTCTTATCACGCCAGATGTCCAACAAGCGACTACGCAACTGAAAAGCAGATAAACCTAAAACCAAACTCCCTGCCACTAGTAAACGCATAGAAGTAATCCATCCAGAAGACACTGGATAATGAGTGAAAAAATACTCTCCTAAAATCCCACAAATCCCCCAGATTAGGCCTGAGAGTAGCGAGTATACTGTTCCCTTAACAATCTTTTTCTGATAATGATTCATATTATTATTGTAACACGAAACCAACAAAGAAAAAAGTAGCAACAAGGAGAAATTACTAACCCTGCTACTACTCTTTCTTAACGATTAAATAGACGTGAACGTCCTGAAGAACCACTTTGAGTATTTCCACTCGAACTTGAACTTCCAGAGCTACTGCTTGAACTTGAGCTTGGAGGAGTCACTGCTGGAATGCTTCCTAGAATATTCTTCCATGCGTTCAGATAATCTGCATCGCTTCCTCCAATAGCAAAGCGATAGGTGGTCACTGGGGCGCCTTCTTTAGTCGCCCAGTAGCTCGTTACTGTTGATCCAGAAACTTCTATTTCTTTTCCATTGATGGAAACCTTACCCGGTTTTTGTCCTGTAGATCGGAGAACTTGTGACTTGGTCACACTCGGATCCAGATTAAAGCGCTCATTCCCCCATATTCCAGGTTCAGCTTGTTGGATAGCATTGACCAAGTGGGCCATATAGTTGGCATTGCGGTAGTGGCCTGCTCCTTTGGCTAGTGGTCGATTATCATCGTGACCTAACCAGCCACCCAAAGTCAAGCGAGGTGTAGAAAGCATGAGCCACATATTTTCATCTTCATTGGTCGTACCAGTTTTTCCGATCCAGTCAGCACGAGCTAGGGATGGATTGATAGTCGTCAAATCCGTCTGGAAACTTGAAGTAATCCGAGACGAGATAACATCCCGAAGGAGACTTTGCATAATGGTTGCTGTCGCTTTTGAATAAACTTGGACAGGCTCATCCTTGTGCTCGTACACCAATCGGCCATCCGTTGACTCGATCTTCGCGATCATATGTTTCTTATGGTAAACTCCATTGTTGGCCAGAGTTTGATACCCGTTGGTATGCTGGGCAACTGTAACGTCAATCCCCCCACCCATCGGTAGACTTTCAATCCCATATTCTGGGATTTCGTAACCCATTTTTTCCATATAGCCTTTGACATCAACACCCTTCTCTCGAAGCGTACGATAAGTCCAGTAGGCTGGGATATTCCATGAGTAGTTAAGGGCTTCTCCCAATGTCATCATGCCTGTACCAGGACTATTGACATACATGATGGGATTCCCGTTTGAGAAGTTGGTAGGATAGTTTGACAAGATACTTGCACTTCCCATCAAACCTTGGTCAATAGCGATACCATAGGCCAATATAGGTTTTGTGGTTGAAGCTGGAGAACGCTTGGTATCGATAGCGTGATTGTTCTGATTTTCTTGATAGTTACGACCACCAACAAATCCAAGGATAGCTCCCGTTTGATTGTCCATGAGGACATTCCCCACCTCAGGCTGGCCTGTCGAATCATCTAGCAAATAGCCGTAGGTCGCAACCGCATTTTGCATCGCAGCATGAACATTTTTATTGATAGTTGTCGTAATCTTATATCCACCATTTTCAATTTCCTTAGTGGCTAAATCGCGATAGGATTTCTGAATGGACTCATTCTTTAATTCTTGCGCAGAGACATTATCTCGTTGGACAAGGTAGTCGTACATGCGGTCCGTAGCTTCTGCCAAGGTTGCATAGTAGAGATAGTCACGCGAAGTACCACTAACACTACCGGATGGTAGGAAGTCTTTCTTAAAGTCATAATCTTTGTACTTATCGTAGTCTTCCTGACTTAGAGCCCCTGTCCGGTACATATTGTAGAGGACATCCTTGGCACGCTTAATTCCCAAAGCCATGTCCTCATCACTCTTCATACTACCATCAGATTCATAAGGAGAATAACTGATTGGACTCTGTGGCAACCCTGCGATAAAGGCAGCTTGAGGGATCGTTAAATCCGAAGCATTGACCCCAAAGATTCCTTCTGCAGCCTGCTGGGCACCTGCAATATTTTGACCTTTATGATTGCGACCAAAAGGAGCTATGTTAAGGTAGGTTGTCAAAATCTCATCCTTACCCATAGCCCGTTCTAAAGCTAGAGCATCAATAATCTCTTTAGCCTTACGAGCTAGAGTTGGAGCATCCCCCACCACTTGCTGCTTGATGACCTGCTGGGTCAAGGTCGAACCACCACTAGACGAGCCTAGACCGACAAAGGTTCCCAAGGTCGCACGAATAACGGCCTTAGGCACAACTCCCTTGTGCTCATTGAAATGCTCGTCCTCTGTCGCAACAATGGCTTTCTTAAGGTTGTCTGAGATAGCATCTGAAGCGACTGAAGTGCGCAATAAATCGCCCTCGATCGAGGCAATGGTACTGCCGTCAGAATAAGTGATTTCTGAGATGGAGGCAATATCCTTCACTTGCTTGACCAACTCTTCTGCTTGAGGGACCTGGGCCTTGTCAAATAGAGCGACTCCATAACCCATAGCCACACCAGCGCCAAACAGTCCACCGATAAAGCCTAAGATAAAGAGAGTATTAAAGACTATTTTAAACCCACTTAAAATCTTAGCAAAAATAGACCCTGCCCTTCTAACTTTGTTAGAAGAGGTCCCCTTTTTACTGGTTTTCTTATTAGCTAGTTTTTCTGCTAGTCTTTTCTTCCATTTTGCAATTCGTTGCATTAGCTGCTGGAAAAAATGCAGTATGTTTGTTTTTAATTCATTAATTCTTTCTTTCATGAATGTCCTCGCTTTCTCTATTATACCATAAAAGGGAAACTTTCAATAAAATAGCCACTTTCTTCCCTATTCCACTAGGCTATTAATCAAGTTTGTGATACAATAGGTAGAAACAATATTTTAAAAAGGAGAAAAGACACATGCACATTTTTGATGAGCTAAAAGAGCGTGGTTTGATTTTTCAAACGACTGATGAAGAAGCTTTGCGTAAAGCCCTAGAAGAAGGTCAAGTTTCTTATTATACTGGCTACGATCCAACTGCTGACAGCCTTCACCTCGGTCACCTTGTCGCAATCTTGACCAGTCGTCGTTTGCAACTAGCAGGTCACAAACCTTATGCGCTCGTTGGCGGTGCTACAGGTCTCATCGGAGATCCGTCCTTCAAAGATGCTGAGCGTAGTCTCCAAACAAAAGACACAGTAGAGGGCTGGGTCAAGTCTATCCAAGGGCAACTTTCTCGTTTTCTTGACTTTGAAAATGGTGAAAATAAGGCTGTCATGGTCAACAACTACGACTGGTTTGGCAGTATCAGCTTCATTGACTTCCTCCGTGACGTCGGAAAATACTTCACTGTCAACTACATGATGAGTAAGGAATCTGTGAAGAAACGGATCGAGACAGGGATTTCTTACACTGAGTTTGCCTACCAAATCATGCAAGGGTACGACTTCTATGTCCTTAACCAAGACTACAATGTTACTCTGCAAATCGGTGGTTCTGACCAGTGGGGAAATATGACAGCTGGTACCGAATTGCTTCGTCGTAAGGCTGACAAGACTGGTCACGTGATCACTGTTCCACTCATCACAGACGCAACTGGTAAGAAATTTGGTAAGTCAGAAGGAAACGCAGTTTGGCTTAACCCTGAAAAGACTTCTCCATACGAAATGTACCAATTCTGGATGAACGTGATGGATGCTGACGCTGTTCGCTTCTTGAAAATCTTTACCTTCTTGTCACTCGATGAGATTGAAGACATCCGCAAAGAGTTTGAAGCGGCTCCACACGAACGCTTGGCACAAAAGGTCCTCGCTCGTGAAGTCGTGACTCTTGTTCACGGAGAAGAAGCTTACAAAGAAGCCCTTAACATCACCGAGCAACTCTTTGCTGGAAACATCAAAAACCTTTCTGTCAAAGAACTCAAACAAGGACTTCGTGGAGTGCCAAACTACCAAGTAAAAGCAGACGAAAACCACAATATCGTGGAACTCCTCGTGTCATCTGGTGTGGTGAATTCAAAACGCCAAGCCCGTGAAGACGTCCAAAACGGAGCTATCTACGTCAACGGCGACCGTATCCAAGACCTTGACTATGTCTTGAGTGACGCAGATAAGTTAGAAAACGAACTCACTGTTATCCGCCGCGGGAAGAAGAAATACTTTGTGTTGACTTACTAAATTGTTAAACATTTACCTATAAACAAAGGAGTTACCCTCGAGAAAGGTAACTCCTTTTTGCTGTGAATAGTCCCCACCTATCCCTTAATAGACAGGCTACGCAGGACTATGCGTAAGGTTGTTAGATTATGTAGGATAGAGAGGTTTGAAGGACTGAGCCAATTAAACAAGCCAAAGCCAATCAAACTACTATTTACGACAACGGTATCTTGAATATTCTTCTTGATGAGTGTTTGCAAAGATGATGATAGCCAATCCAACTCTTGGAAGAAATCCAAACGATTATCTAACAATAAGATATCGCTCATCTGCTTAGAAATATCTGCACTCTCATTCATCACCACACCGATATCTGATAGGGTTAGAGCCGCTGAGTCATTCAATCCATCTCCAACCATCAAAATCGTGTGACCTGCTTTCTGCAGTTCCTCTACTAACTCAAATTTCCCATCAGGTTTCAAGTCTGTATAGACCTGATCAAAGGGCAAATCTTTGACTAATTCCTCTGTCCTAACCAAGGTGTCCCCTGTTGCCAGAATCAATTTTTTCCCTTGTGCCTTAAGTTTCTCCAAGGCTGCTTTTGCTTCTTTTCTCAAAGGAGTATGAATGCAGAACATTCCAATCAATTCATTCTGATAAGCCAAGAATAAGAGATTGTAGTGACTCTTGTACTCTTCAATTAAAGCATTTTGTTCTGAACTGATATGAATCTGCTCATCCTGCATCAAGACATAATTCCCAATAAGAACTGGTTGGCCATCTATATGAGATTTGATCCCCTTGCTTGCAATATATTGGAGTTTCCCATGCATTTCCTCATGTTCAATTCCCTCTATCTCAGCTTGCTTGACGATGGCATTAGCAATAGGATGATAAATGTGTTCCTCAAGACAGGCACTGATTCTGAGAATATCTTCCTCACTATAGTCCCCAAAAGGTAACACCTTTTCAACTATAGGATAACTAGTTGTGATTGTTCCCGTCTTATCAAACAAGAAAGTATCAACTTCCAGATATTTCTCCAGAACATCCCCATCCTTAATCACCATTTCACGGTTCAACCCCTCCTTGATAGCTGTCAAATAAGCTACAGGAGTAGAGATTTTCAAAGCGCAGGAGAAATCGACTAATAGGAAAGAAATAGCCTTAGAAAAAGAACCTGTTAATAGGTAAGTTAGCCCAGCCCCCAAGAAATTATATTTGACGACCTTATCCGCCATCTTGATGAAATAGCGTTGTTTCGTTTTCTTGTTTTCTTCAGATTTCTTCATTAACTCAATCAGTTGTAAAATCCGGCTGTTCATCTGATTATCGGTTACACGAATGCGTAACTCTCCAGTTTCTAATACTGTATTTGCACAAACCAAATCAGACTCTCTTTTTTCAACTGGAAAACTCTCTCCCGTCAAGGAACTTTCGTTGACCATACCTAAACCTGAAACTACTTGTCCATCAAACAGAATTTCATTTCCTTGAGATAGGACCAAGACATCTCCTATTTGAACATCGGAACTCTTGATACTAACAACCGTATCGCCCTGTACTAAGAATACGTCGCTCTCTTTTGCAAGAAGGCTTTGTTCTAAATCTGTTGCAGTTTTTTTCAAAGACCACTGATCTAAATGATTCCCCAAATCAAGCATAAACATGATATTGCTAGCTGTCTTGGATTGGTTCATAAACAAGGACAATAAAATCGCCGAACAGTCCAAGACTTCCATCGTTAGTTCCTTACGCGCTAGTGTTTGATAGGCTTCTCTAATATAACCCAAAGCCTGATAACAAGTCCATATATAGCGAATAGGATACGGCACAAAACTACGAAAAAGTACACGCTTAATCGCTGCACCTGAAACAATAGAATAAGCACTCTCTTCTCTACGAATGGGAAGAGTCATCAACTCAGAAACTTTCCCTTTATCAATTCTTTTTAAAAAGGCTTCTGCATTATCTAATACAGAAAAGCCTTCTTTTATGCGTAGAGTAAAGTGCTGTTGATCCATGTAAAACTGGATAGACTCAATCCCCTTTTCATCTCTCGCCAAGGAACGAAGATAGTCTTGAATATCCAAGGTGAGTGAAAAAGAAGATGATAGTCGGATATGTTGGTATCCTCTATGTAGCACTTTAAAAGACATATTATTCTCCTATAAGGCTATCTAATTGCTCTTCTTTTTTCTCTTGCTCGTACAAATATTTGGCATCTTGCAAGACATCGTCTCCATGTTGTTTCACAACAGAAACAGATGCATCTAGCCCGTCTTTCAACTTGTAAGCCTTAGCCAAAGCTTTAGAATAACCTTTTTTAGCTTCCTTACTTGCCAAGATTTTCAAACCAAGGGTACCAAATGCGACACCACCCAAAAAGAGTGATGATTTTTTCGCAACTTTTGCAACGGTTAATACTTCTTTTAACATACTTATTTCCTCCTTATCATTATTATATAGAAATTTAGATATAAAAGCAATTTTATTCTATAAATTGGAGAATTAGTTTTATTTCTACTGAATCTCCCATCTACTTATTTCTAAAGTTGCTTTCATTTGCCTCTTTTGATACACTTAAACTATGAATACAAACCTCAAACCCAAACTTCAGCGTTTTGCTTCTGCGACTGCCTTTTCCTGCCCTATCTGCCAAGAAAATCTGGCCTTGGTAGAGTCTAGCCTCAAGTGTAGCAACCGCCATTCTTTTGATCTGGCAAAATTCGGCTATGTCAACTTGGCTCCGCAAATCAAGCAATCTGCCAACTACGACAAGGAAAACTTCCAAAACCGCCAGCAAATTCTTGAAGCTGGTTTTTATCAGGCTATTTTAGAAGGTATCTCGGACTTACTAACAACTAATCCATCCGCAAAAACAGTCTTGGATATCGGTTGTGGCGAAGGTTTCTACTCTCGTAAACTCCAAGAAAGTCACTCTGACAAAACCTTTTACGCCTTTGATATTTCAAAAGATTCCGTTCAAATCGCTGCCAAGAGCGAACCAAACTGGGCGGTCAACTGGTTTGTCGGCGACCTGGCTCGTCTTCCTATAAAAGACGCCAGCATGGATATCCTGCTTGATATCTTCTCGCCTGCCAACTATGGGGAATTCCGTCGCGTTTTATCCAAAGACGGTATTTTGATCAAGGTCATCCCAACTGAAAATCACCTCAAAGAAATCCGTCAAATGGTGCAGGACCAGCTGACAAAGAAGGATTATTCCAACCAAGATATCAAAGAACATTTCCAGGAACATTTCAGCATCCAATCTAGTCAGATTGCTTCCTTAACAAAACCTATCTCGGCTGAGCAACGCCAAGCCCTGCTTGCCATGACGCCCTTACTCTTTCACGTTGACCATACCAAGATTGACTGGAGCCAACTGACAGAGATTACCATTGAAGCAGAGATTCTAGTTGGGAAAGTACGGTAAACAAATCTTTCAGATAAGACAAAAACCCGCACCTCTTCTTGAGGTGTGGGTTTAAATCGCGATTTTTCAACTGTCTATCCGAAAAGTGGAAAAAATTTTAACCTCTCCATTTATTTTCGATTCGAAATGACAAATTTATCAATGAATAATAAGTGAAATGAGGCAAGTGTAATCCCCAAATAGCACCCATGATAAGAGATTTCTTGATGGGTAAGTGGAAAAAGAGTACGATTCCCCATCGAGAGTGATGACAAAACCACAAATAGTATCCAAAATAAATCAGTCCATTTATATTTTGAAAAATATTTTTTCCACATAAAAACACCTTCTTTCTTCACCACAATGCTATTATAATACAAATTATAAGCGGATACAAGAAATACGAGGCCATCAACTACGAAGAATCATGAGACTGAAATACAGTAAAAAGCAGTATTTCTAAAACTTCAACGTATCTATGATTTATCTCTTTTTAGACCTGATTGGCTAAAATCCACATCATTCAAAAAAGCGAATTTCAATTGAAATTCGCTTTTTTTACAAAGTGATTAGTATAAATTTTGTATCTTAGTTCAAGTGCCAGATATCTTCGTTGTACTGAGCGATTGTACGGTCAGATGAGAAGAATCCTGCTTTGGCAATGTTAACGATGACTTTATCCAACCATGCGTCGCGGTCTTCGTAGTCAGCAAGCATTTGCTCTTTGACTTTAATGTAGTCTTCCAAGTCAAGGAGAGTCATGAACCAGTCTTTGTTGATCAATTCGTTGTAAAGACGTTCCAAGCGTTCTTTCTTACCTACTGCAAGAACAGCATCGCTCACAATGAAGTCAACCAAAGGTTTGATAGCTTCACGAGCATAGAATTCGCTTGATTTGTAAGCTGCTTTTGCGTAAAGGTCGATAACAGTTTCTGAATCTTCACCAAAGATATAGATGTTTTCGTCGCCAACCAACTCAGCGATTTCCACGTTAGCACCGTCCATAGTACCAAGAGTCAAAGCACCGTTCAACATGAATTTCATGTTACCAGTACCTGAAGCTTCTTTAGAAGCAAGTGAGATTTGTTCTGAGATGTCACATGCTGGGATCAAGAAGCTTGCTGCAGTAACGTTGTAGTTTTCAACCATTACGACTTGCAAGTGTGGAGCTACAGCTGGGTCGTTAGCAATCACTTCTGACAAGCAAAGGATCAAGTGAATGATGTCTTGAGCGATTGTGTAGGCAGGAGCAGCTTTACCACCGAAGAATACTGTGATAGGACGAGCAGGGATGTTACCAGCCTTGATATCAAGGTATTTGTGGATCACATACAAAGCGTTCATTTGTTGGCGTTTGTACTCGTGAAGACGTTTGATTTGGATGTCAAAGATAGAGTTTGTATTGATTTCCACACCTTGGTGTTCTTTCAAGTGACGAGCCAATTTACGTTTGTTGTGAGCCTTGATGCTTTCCAATTTTTCTTTAACAGCAGCCTTGTCTTCGTATGACAAGAGTTTTTCAAGCTCATCTGCTTCATGGTGCCAACCATGTCCAAGAATCTCATCCAAGTAGTGAGACAAGCTTGGGTTAGCATGCATGAGCCAACGACGGAATGTGATACCGTTTGTTTTGTTGTTGAATTTTTCTGGGTAGATGTCGTAGAAAGCTTTCAACTCTGAGTTCTTCAAGATTTCAGTGTGAAGAGCTGCAACCCCGTTTACACTGTATCCGTAGTGGATATCCATGTGAGCCATGTGAACACGTCCGCTCTCATCGATGATTTGAACAGCTGGGTCTTTGTATTCTGCCTTCACACGACGGTCCAATTCTTCGATGATTGGTACCAAGTGAGGAACCACTTCTTCCAAGAATTCAAGAGGCCATTTTTCAAGGGCTTCAGCAAGGATTGTGTGGTTAGTGTAGGCAGTCATGCTACGTACGATTGAGATTGCTTCATCAAGCTCGATACCTCGCGCAGTCAAGAGACGGATCAATTCAGGAATCACCATTGATGGGTGAGTATCGTTGATTTGTACAACAGCGTAGTCTGCAAGGTCATGCAAGTTGCTTCCTTTTTCGATTGCTTCGTCGATGATCAATTGCGCACCGTTTGAAACCATGAAGTATTGTTGGAAGATACGGAGCAATTCACCTTGCTTGTCGCTATCGTCTGGGTAAAGGAAGAGAGTCAAGTTGCGAGCGATATCTGTCTTGTCAAAGTTGATACCATCTTCGATGATAGAAGAATCAACTGAATCCAAGTCAAACAAACGCAAGCGGTTTTTAGTAGCTGTCTTGTAACCAGGTACATCAATATCATAAAGGGTAGATGTCAATGTGAAGTGTGCAAATGGCACTTGGTAGCTACGGCTTGAGCGTACCAACCAGTTTTGCTCTGTCAACCAAGCGTTAGGAATTGTTTCTTGTTGGTTGTTTTTAAGAACTTGTTGGAAAAGACCGAAGTGGTAGTTCAATCCAACACCGTCACCATTCAAACCAAGTGTAGCGATTGAGTCGATAAAGCAGGCTGCCAAACGTCCCAAACCACCGTTACCAAGTGATGGTTCCAATTCTACTTCTTCGATTTCGATCAACTCTTTACCTGCAGCTGCAAGCTCTTTTTTAACTTCGTCATAAAGACCAAGGTTAATCAAGTTGTTTGACAAGAGTTTACCGATCAAGAACTCAGCTGAGATGTAGTAAACCTTTTTCTTACCAGTGTTAACTGGTTTTTGGCTGCTTGCAAGCTTGCTGTAGTTAAGAAGAGCAAGGTAAAGCTCTTCATTGCTACATTCTGCAATGGTTTTATTGTAACGTTTTTGTACAAATTCGTTTAATGGTAACATGTTTATGTGTCTCCTGATAATGTCTTATTTCTTTAATTCTACCAAATTTTCATTGATTCGGCGATAAATTGTAGTCAAGTCAAGCAAAGTTTCTTCAACAGCTGGTGTGAGTTGGTCTGCTGTCATACGCCATGACCAGTTTCCGCCAAGAGTAGATGGGAAGTTCATACGAGCTGACTCATCTAGTTCTAGCAAGTCTTGCATAGTTGCAATAGCCATGAAGCTAACAGATGAAAAGACTGTGCGAAGCATTGCGTGTGGCACTGTTTCGTACTCTTTACGGTTCGTGTAACGAGCCATGTATTCACGAGTTGGATCGTCGATTTCATTACGGTACCAACCAAGAACAGTGTTATTATCGTGTGTTCCTGTGTACATAACAGAGTTGGCAGGTGCCAAGTGTGGGCTATCGATACTTTCATCTTCTGGGTTGAAGGCGAATTGAAGAATCTTCATTCCTGGGAAGCCAGTACGTTCACGCAACTCGATGACTTCATCTGTCATGAAACCAAGGTCTTCTGCGATGATGTTTAGCTCACCAAGCTCTTCCTTAACGGCTGCAAAGAGTTTGTAGCCTGGACCTTTCACCCATTTACCAGGTGCTGCTGTATCGGAACCAGCAGGAATTTCCCAGTAAGATTCGAAACCACGGAAGTGGTCGATACGAACGATATCGTAGATCTTGAAGCTTTCGCGCAAGCGTTCAACCCACCATTTGTAACCGTCTTTGTCCATTGCTTCCCAGTCATAGATTGGGTTGCCCCAAAGCTGACCAGTTGCAGAAAACTCATCTGGTGGGCATCCTGCGATGCAAGTTGCTTTACCATTGGCATCTGTCTTGAAGAGGTGTGGATTTGCCCACATGTCGCTTGAATCTTCCGCTACGTAGATAGGCATGTCCCCAACGATTTCGATGTGGTTATCGTTAGCGTAGGCTTTCAATTTCAACCATTGTTGGAAGAAGAAGTATTGTGTCACACGGTGGTAAACCAACTTGTCTGCCAATTTCTCACGGTAGCTTTCAAGCGCTGAAGCTTTACGGGCACGAGCATCTGCATCTGGCCATTCTGTCCAAGCAAGATTGTCAAAATGCTCTTTGATCGCCATATACTCAGCGAAGAGTTCAAGCCATGATTGGTTGTCTTGAGCAAACTTCTCAAAATCTTTGACATCTCCCACTTCCAAGAAGCGTTTAACTGCTTTTTCTAAAAGCGGACGACGTGCATAATAAATCTTCGCATAATCAACTTCAGATGCATCGCTACCAAAGTCAACACCTTCAAGGTCACTGGCTTCGAGCAAGCCTTGCTCTACCAAGATATCAAGGTCGATAAAATGCGTATTTCCAGCAAAGGCTGAGAATGATTGGTATGGAGAATCTCCATAGCTTGTTGTCCCAAGAGGGAGGATTTGCCAGTAACGTTGCTTGGTACGAACCAAGAAATCAACGAAATCATAGGCGCTTTGGCCAAATGATCCAATCCCGTAAGCTCCTGGAAGAGAAGAGATGTGCATCAACACACCACTTTGACGTTTTTTCATAATAGCACCTCATGTGTTTGTAATAAAACGCTGCGCAAATCAAGGCGCAAACGTTTGCGTTGATTTAAGTATAACGCATTTCAAAAACAAATGCAAGCGGTTTTAAAAAATTTTTTTGAATTATTTTAATCAAACAAAACTTGTTCCCACTGATATTTTATGAAATGAGCCAAAAAAATTTTAAAGATTTTCTGATTTAAGATAATTCATTCCAAACAGCTGCTCTATTTTCTGAAAAATCGAGCAGAATTTACGCAATCGTTTCCCTAATATATTTTCCATTCAAGAGAAACAAACATTTTAAGTTTTTTCCTATATAAAGGCTTTAACAAATGTTTGAATCCTTAAAATTTTTTTAAAAATTTTCCTAAAAACGCTTGCAACCGTTTTCTATTTGTGCTATACTAAGTTCGTAAAAGAAAACGTTTGCGTTTTCTCATTAAATTATTTTTGTTATTCTTTAGGAGGAATACACTATGTCATCTAAATTCATGAAGAGCGCTGCTGTGCTCGGAACTGCTACTCTTGCTAGCTTACTTTTGGTAGCTTGCGGAAGCAAAACTGCTGATAAAGCAGCTGATACTAGCTCATCTGAAGCAAAAGAAATCACTTTCTACGTTGAAGACCAATACAAAGCCTACGCTGAAAAAGTTGCTGCAGCTTATGAAAAAGAATCAGGTACAAAAGTTAACATCAAATCAGGTGACCAACTTGGTGGACTTGACAAACTTTCTCTTGACAACCAATCAGGTCAAGCTGCTGACGTTATGATGGCACCATACGACCGCGTAGGTAGCCTTGGTACTGACGGACAACTTTCAGAAGTTACTTTGAGCGACGGCGCTAAAACAGATGATAAGACTAAATCTCTTGTAACAGCTGCTGACGGTAAAGTTTACGGTGCTCCTGCCGTTATTGAGTCACTTGTTATGTACTACAACAAAGACTTGCTAAAAGAAGCTCCAAAAACTTTTGCTGAATTAGAAGAACTTGCTAAAGACAGCAAATACGCTTTCGCTGGTGAAGATGGCAAAACTACTGCATTCCTAGCCGACTGGACAAACTTCTACTACGCATACGGACTCCTTGCTGGTAACGGTGGTTACGTATTCGGACAAAACGGTAAAGACGCTAAAGACATCGGTCTTGCAAACGACGGTTCTATCACAGGTATCAACTACGCTAAATCTTGGTACGAAAAATGGCCTAAAGGTATGCAAGATACTGAAGGTGCTGCAAACTTGATCCAAACTCAATTCCAAGAAGGTAAAACAGCTGCTATCATCGACGGTCCTTGGAAAGCTCAAGCATTCAAAGATGCTAAAGTAAACTACGGTGTTGCTACTATTCCAACTCTTCCAAATGGTAAAGAATACACACCATTCGGTGGTGGTAAAGCTTGGATCATCCCATCAAGCACTAAGAACCTTGAAGCTGCACAAAAATTTGTAGACTTCCTTGTTTCAACTGAACAACAAAAAGCATTCTACGATGCAACTAACGAAATCCCAGCTAACACTGAAGCTCGTTCATACGCTGAAGGTAAAAACGATGAGTTGACAACAGCTGTTATCAAACAGTTCAAGAACGCTCAACCAATGCCAAACATTTCTCAAATGTCAGCAGTTTGGGATCCAGCTAAAACAATGCTCTTTGACGCTGTAAGTGGTAAAAAAGATGCTAAGACAGCTGCTAACGATGCTGTAACATTGATCAAAGAAACAATCAAACAAAAATTTGGTGAATAATTGAATTCGTTACAAGGGGGGAGAATACAGATCCCCCTTTGATTTTATAAATTTACGAATGATTGCAGTTGCCTATCTAGTAATTGGAGACAAACTTCAATCTCGTATCCTATGAAAGGAGTATTCATGGAAAACCAACAACCTAGCAAAGCAGCCTTGCTTTCAGTGATTCCTGGGTTAGGACAGATTTACAATAAACAAAAGGCCAAAGGTTTTATCTTCCTTGGTGTCACTATCGTATTTGTTCTTTATTTCCTAGCACTTGCAGCCCCTGAATTGCACAATTTGATCACTCTTGGTGACAAGCCAGGTCGTGATAATTCCCTCTTTATGTTGATTCGTGGTGCCTTCCATTTAATCTTTGTAGTCGTTTATGTGCTCTTTTATTTCTCAAATATTAAAGATGCACATACAATCGCAAAACGTATTAACAATGGAATTCCTGTCCCACGGACTTTTAAAGATATGATCAAAGGTATTTATGAGAATGGATTCCCATACCTTTTGATTATCCCATCGTATGTAGCAATGACATTTGCGATTATCTTCCCAGTTATCGTAACCTTGATGATTGCCTTTACCAACTATGACTTCCAACACTTGCCACCAAACAAATTGTTGGACTGGGTTGGCTTGACGAACTTTACAAACATCTGGAGCTTAAGTACCTTCCGTTCAGCCTTCGGTGCGGTTCTTTCTTGGACCATCATCTGGGCCTTGTCTGCTTCTACTTTGCAGATTGTGATTGGTATCTTCACAGCTATCATTGCTAACCAACCATTTATCAAAGGAAAACGTATCTTTGGTGTTATTTTCCTTCTTCCTTGGGCTGTTCCAGCCTTCATCACTATCTTGACATTCTCAAACATGTTTAACGATAGTGTCGGTGCCATCAACACTCAAGTATTGCCTATCTTGGCTAAGGTTCTTCCTTTCCTTGACGGTGCTCTTATCCCTTGGAAAACAGACCCAACTTGGACCAAGATTGCCTTGATTATGATGCAAGGTTGGCTAGGATTCCCATACATCTACGTTTTGACTTTGGGTATCTTGCAGTCAATTCCTAACGACCTCTACGAAGCGGCTTATATCGATGGTGCCAATGCTTGGCAAAAATTCCGCAACATCACTTTCCCTATGATTTTGGCTGTTGCAGCACCAACATTGATCAGCCAATACACCTTCAACTTTAACAACTTCTCTATCATGTACCTCTTCAACGGCGGAGGTCCTGGTAGCGTTGGTGGTGGAGCCGGTTCAACTGATATCTTGATCTCATGGATTTATCGTTTGACAACAGGTACATCTCCTCAATACTCTATGGCGGCAGCTGTTACCTTGATCATCTCTATCATTGTCATCTCTATCTCTATGATCGCATTCAAGAAACTACACGCATTTGATATGGAGGACGTCTAAGATGAATAACTCAATCAAACTCAAACGTAGACTGACTCAAACCCTCACTTACCTCTACTTGATTGGTCTTTCAATCGTGATTATCTATCCACTTTTGATTACTATTATGTCAGCCTTCAAGACTGGTAACGTCGTAGCTTTTAAACTAGATGCTAATGTCGACTTTAGCTTTGCCAACTTCCAAGGGCTCTTCACTGAAACCTTGTACGGCACTTGGTACCTCAACACTTTGATTATCGCTTTGATTACAATGGCTGTTCAAACAAGTATCATCGTACTTGCTGGTTACGCCTACAGCCGTTACAACTTCTTGGCTCGTAAACAAAGTTTGGTCTTCTTCTTGATCATCCAAATGGTGCCAACTATGGCCGCTTTGACAGCCTTCTTCGTTATGGCCCTTATGTTGAACGCCCTTAACCATAGCTGGTTCCTCATCTTCCTATATGTCGGTGGTGGTATCCCAATGAACGCTTGGTTGATGAAAGGTTACTTCGACACAGTACCAATGTCTCTTGATGAATCAGCAAAACTAGATGGTGCAGGACACTTCCGTCGCTTCTGGCAAATTGTTCTCCCACTCGTTCGTCCAATGGTTGCAGTACAAGCGCTCTGGGCCTTCATGGGACCTTTCGGAGACTATATCCTCTCTAGTTTCTTGCTTCGTGAGAAAGAATACTTTACAGTTGCCGTTGGTCTACAGACCTTTGTCAGCAATGTGAAAAACTTGAAGATTGCCTACTTCTCAGCAGGTGCTATCCTCATCGCCCTTCCAATCTGTATTCTCTTCTTCTTCCTACAAAAGAACTTTGTTTCAGGACTTACAAGTGGTGGCGACAAGGGATAATTTATCCCCGCCACCCTTTTTCATTTTGATCTTGTTTCTAAAGTTGAAAGATTAGACACAAGACTGCAAATAGTAGCAAAATCAGCTTTTCAGTAAGCAATTTATCTACTAGACTTGAAATAAAGCACATTTCTCTATATAATAATACTCATATAGAAAACACCTTTTAGAAAGATACAAATGCTTCCATATCCATTTTCATATTTTTCAAGTATTTGGGGATTTCGTAAGCCCCTATCAAAACGTTTCGGTCTCAACTGGTTTCAGCTTCTCTTTACGAGCATTTTCCTCATCAGTTTGTCTATGGTTCCGATTGCCATTCAAAACAGCTCACAGGAAACGTATCCACTGGATACCTTTATCGATAATGTCTATACTCCACTGACAGATGAAGCCATCATGGACTTGTCAGAGAATGCACAAATCGTAGATGGAAAGCTGAACTACTCAGGTACGAAGAATCAGCAGCCTTCTCTTTTGATTGGCCCGAGCCAAAGCAAGGAATTGCCAAAGGACTTGCAACTTCATTTTGATACCGAAGAACTCGTCATCAGTAAGGAAAGTAAGGAACTAACTCGCATTCGCTACCACGCGATTCAAACGGAGAGTTTCCAGAGCAAGGAAGATTTAACCCAAGCCATTTCTAAAGATTGGTACCAACAAAATCGGGTCTATATCAGTCTCTTTCTCGTTCTTGGTGCAAGCTTCCTCTTTGGATTGAATTTCTTCATTGTCTCTCTTGGAGCTAGTCTTCTCCTTTATATCACCAAAAAATCACGCCTCTTTTCATTTAGGACTTTTAAAGAGTGCTACCATTTTATCTTGAACTGTTTAGGATTACCCACTCTGATTACGCTTATTTTGGGACTTTTTGGCCAAAATATGACAACGCTTATCACTGTACAAAACATTCTTTTTGTTCTTTATCTGGTCACTATTTTTTACAAGACACATTTCCGTGATCCAGATTATCATAAATAGGAGATTTTTATGCCCGTGACGATTAAAGATGTGGCTAAAGCAGCAGGTGTCTCACCTTCAACTGTTACCCGCGTCATTCAAAATAAATCAACGATTAGTGATGAAACCAAAAAACGAGTTCGCAAGGCGATGAAGGAGCTCAACTACCATCCCAACCTCAATGCTCGTAGCTTGGTAAGTAGCTATACTCAGGTTATCGGCCTGGTGCTCCCTGACGACTCGGATGCCTTTTACCAAAATCCTTTCTTCCCATCTGTCCTTCGAGGGATCGCCCAAGTCGCGTCTGAAAACCACTACGCTATTCAAATTGCAACGGGGAAAGATGAGAAAGAACGTCTCAAAGCAATTTCTCAGATGGTTTATGGCAAGCGTGTTGACGGTTTGATTTTCCTCTACGCTGAGGAAGAGGATCCTCTGGTCAAACTAGTAGCCGATGAGCAGTTCCCTTTCCTCATTCTCGGAAAATCCACTTCACCCTTTATCCCTCTTGTCGATAATGACAATGTCCAGGCAGGTTTTGATGCAACAGAATATTTCATCAAAAAAGGATGCAAGCGAATTGCCTTCATCGGAGGAACCAAAAAACTTTTCGTAACACAAGATCGTCTAATGGGTTATGAGTTAGCTCTTAAACAATACCAACTTCCTATTGATCCAAATCTGACCTACTTTGCGACCGAATTTCTTGAAGATAATGGTTATCGCTTTAGTAAACTTCTCTTCGAGCATGATCCAAATATTGATGCTATTATTACTATTGATAGCCTTCTTGCTGCAGGGGTCTGTGATTACATCGCAAAACACCAACTGGATGTCCCTGTCCTCAGCTTTGACTCGGTCAACCCTAAACTGAACTTGGCAGCCTATGTGGATATCAATAGCTTAGAACTCGGGCGCGTTTCCTTTGAAACCATTCTCCAGATTATTAACGATGCCAAAAACAATAAACAGATTTGTTACCGCCAGTTGATTGGACACAAAATTATCGAAAAATAAAGACCAGCCTCAAGGCTGGTCTTTTGAGTATTATTAATTGTCTGTTTCTACGAATCGTCCTAGGATGTGGACATTTTCGGATACAGAGACAAAGGCTGTCGGATCGACCTGTTTCATGATGTGTTTAAAATCATTAAACTCTGCTCGCGTGATAACCGTAATCAAGACTGCTTTTCTCTCATGATTATAGGTTCCTTCTGCATCGTGGATCATGGTTGCTCCGCGGTGCAATTTTTTATGGATTTTTGCGATTACCTTGTCAGGATTATTGGTCACAATCATGGCCTGCATGCGTTTTTGCTTTGTAAAGACCGCATCTGTCACACGGCTCGATACAAAAATGGTGATCATAGAGTAGAGGGCGTATTTCCAACCAAAGGTCAGACCTGCTATCAGCATGATGGTTCCATTTACCAAGAAAGAAATACTGCCGACATTCTTACCCGTTTTCTTTCGAATGGTGAGACTGACGATATCTGTACCTCCGCTAGAAATATTGTTACGGAGTGCAAAACCAATCCCCAAGCCCATGACAACACCCCCAAAAAGAGCATTGATGATGGGATCCTCTGTCAAGGTCACAACTGGCACAAGCTGGATAAAGAGGGAACTCATGGATACTGTGATAAAGGTAAAGATTGTAAACTTATGCCCAATCTGATACCAAGCCAAAATCATCAACGGAAAATTGATGGCATAAAAGGTCAGCGATATCGGAATATAAAAACCAAACCAGTGATTACTCAAAGCAGAGATAATCTGTGCCAAACCCGTCGCACCACTGGAGTAAACGTGTCCTGGTTGAAAAAAGAAATTGACTGCTACTGCTGACAAAAAGCCATAAACCAGAGAAGCCGAGACTTTCTCATCATATTTTTCCCGAGAGATACTTTGTAAAACTCGTAAGATTTTTATCTGATAAGCAAAGCGGCGCAGATAATAGCGCCACCGCTTAATTCGTTTTGCTTGTTTCATCTTCTTCTACTTGTAAGCTGAGTTCCTCTAGTTGTTTGAGAGCGACTGTTGATGGAGCTTGTGTCATTGGGTCGGTTGCCTTATTGTTCTTAGGAAAGGCAATGACTTCACGAATATTTTCTTCTCCTGCAAGCAACATGACAAAACGGTCAAGACCAAGAGCCAAACCACCGTGTGGTGGGAAACCATAGTCCATAGCTTCAAGAAGGAAGCCAAACTGGTCATTTGCTTCTTCAGATGAGAAACCAAGAGCCTTAAACATGCGTTCTTGAAGGTCTTTTTGGTTGATACGAAGACTACCACCACCAAGCTCATAACCGTTCAAGACGATATCGTAAGCAATGGCACGAACCTTAGCCAAATCACCTTCTAATTCGTGAGCTGTTTCTTCCTGTGGAAGGGTAAATGGGTGGTGGGCGCTCATGTAGCGACCTTCTTCTTCAGACCATTCAAACATTGGCCAATCAACCACCCAAAGGAAGTTGAATTTATCGTTATCAATCAAGCCAAGCTCTTTGGCAATACGTCCACGAAGGGCACCAAGGGTTGCATTTGCTACTTCAAGCGTATCCGCCACAAAGAGAACCAAATCCTTGTCTTCAAGACCAAGCGCTGCAGTCAATTCTGCTTGCATCCCAGTCAAGAACTTGGCAACTGGTCCATTTAATTCTCCCTCAACTACCTTGACCCAAGCAAGACCTTTGGCACCGTACTGTTTGGCTACTTCGGTCATCTTGTCGATGTCTTTACGTGAGTAGTTATCCGCAGCTCCTTTGACCACAATAGCTTTAACGGCAGGTGCTTCTGAAAAGACTTTGAAATCAACACCTCTAACCACTTCTGTCAAGTCCTGAAGCAACATATCAAAACGAGTATCTGGCTTATCAGAACCGTAAAAGGCCATAGCATCATCATACTTCATACGAGGAAATGGAAGAGTTACTTCGATGCCTTTGGTTTCTTTCATCACGCGCGCAATCAATCCTTCTGTAATATCTTGGATTTCTTGCTCCGTAAGGAAGGATGTTTCCAAGTCGACCTGGGTGAACTCAGGCTGACGATCACCACGCAAGTCCTCATCACGGAAACATTTGACGATTTGGTAATAGCGGTCGAAACCAGCATTCATCAACAATTGCTTAGTGATTTGTGGACTTTGAGGAAGAGCGTAGAAATGCCCTTTATTGACACGAGATGGCACCAAATAGTCACGCGCCCCTTCTGGCGTTGACTTCGAAAGGAATGGCGTCTCCACATCGATAAACTCCAACTCATCCAAGTAATTACGGATAGAGTGGGTCACCTTGGCACGAAGCTTAAGGTTTTCTAGCATTTCTGGACGACGAAGGTCAAGGTAACGGTAACGCAAACGTGTATCGTCATTGGCCTCAATCCCATCTTTAATCTCAAAAGGTGTTGTTTTGGCTGTATTAAGCACCGTCAAAGCTGTCACGTTCAACTCAACTGCACCAGTCGGCAATTTATCATTAGCTTGCTCACGCGCAACGACTTGTCCAGTCACCTCGATGACAAACTCACTGCGAAGACTTTCAGCTGTTGCCATGACCTCTGCAGATACTTTTTCAGGGTTGATAACCAACTGCATGATCCCTTCACGGTCACGAAGGTCGATAAAGATTAAACCACCCAAGTCACGACGACGGCCAACCCATCCTTTCAAAGTAATCTCTTGTCCGATATGTTCCTCACGAACACGACCAGCATACATACTACGTTTCATGTTTTCTCTCCTCTTTTATTCTGTTACTATTTTACCATAAAAGCGCAGGCTCTTCATGAAAATCAGCAGAAAAGTTTGATTGTCTTTAGAAATCAAAACGAACAGACAAAAAATCCGATGAAAACGTCATCGGATTCTCTGATTATGATTCTTAACCTTTTTTACGCTTTTCAGCAATCTCAGCTGCCTTTTTAGGTAGAACAATCTCCGTCGCATAAGCTGTCGCAAAACGCAAGACACCTGCAATAGGCGCAAAGACAACCGCTAGATAGTTGTAAAAGAAGTCGCCTTTAAAGGCATAGGCAAGTGCCCCGATGATAAAGAAGAGAACGACCGCCTGTATCACTGCTAATAAAATTACTCGTTTCATGTGACCTCCTGACTCTATTATAGCATGAGTATCATCAAAAAGCCGATTAAATTATTCAAAGCGTGGAGAGAAATGCTGTAAAGAAGACCTTTTCGGCTTACATAAGCCAGTCCCAAACTCAATCCCAGACTAGCATAAACTAAAAACTGTTGCAAAGCCCCTGGAAAATGAATCAAGGCAAAAAGCACACTTGATACGAGGAGAAACAGAGCTGTCTGTTTGCCGTTGTTCTGCTTAGGAAAGAGATAGCGCGCTAACATCCCTCTAAAGATGAGTTCTTCCGTCAGAGGAGCAAAGACTACCACCATAAAGAAACCAAATACAGGCTGAGCAACTGTCAATTGTGATACGATTTGTTGATTGACTGACGGATCTTCTGGCAAAAAGAACTGAGCTGTAATCGCCACTAGCAAAACCAGAGTAGGCAACCAGATATAACGATTAAAAGCTGTCGTCTGGATGCTAACCTTTTCTGTCTGATACCATCTGTAAACTCCATAAACATAGGCCCCTGACAGAGCGATATAGAGTGGCAAGACTCCAAAGATCGAAGCCCCTAGGTCAAGCGCTGATAAAGCCATACTCTGAACCAGACCATAGCCAAAGTAAAAGGATAGAATGGCTAGAAGAAACCAGCCAAGATTTTTAAGTAATTTCATATGGACCTCCTATTTGGAATGAAGACTTAGCATTGTTATTCACATCATCTTGATAAAAATGTGGAATACAGTCGCAACTAAAAGAGTTAATCAGTGAATTCCTCTTGCAAAAATAGAAACGGTAGTAATGGTTTTATAAAGATATTTTTGAGCGAGCAAAAGCAATGTTAATCCTAGGAAAAAGAGGGTCAGGAATAAGATCCTGACCAGTTTTTCTACTATTAAAAGCCTAATTTTTCAAAGACTTCTGAAAAGTTTTGGCTGATTGTATCGAGCGTAACTTCCACTTCTTCTCGAGTTTGGTTGTTCTTGACCTTGACTTGTCCGCTTTCGACTTCGCTCTCTCCGAGAGTGATGAGGGTCTTAGCCGCAAAGACATCGGCTGACTTGAACTGAGCTTTGAGTTTACGGTTGAGGTAATCACGTTCTGCTTTGAATCCTTGTTGGCGAAGGGCTTGTACCAATTCCAAGGCCTTGACATTTGCCCCTTCTCCCAAGACAGCAATATAAACATCAAGGGCATTTTCGATAGGAAGGACCACACCTTGCTTTTCAAGGATGAGAAGCAGGCGCTCTACACCAAGTCCAAAACCAAATCCAGCAGTCTCAGGGCCACCAAAATAGGCAACCAAGCCATCGTAGCGACCACCTGCACAGACCGTCAGGTCATTGCCCTCAATCTCAGTGATAAACTCGAAAATCGTGTGGTTGTAGTAGTCCAGACCACGCACCATATTGGTATCGATAATATAGTCTACTCCAAGATTTTCCAACATCTGACGCACAGCATCAAAATGAGCCTGGCTTTCTTCATCAAGGAAGTCCAAAATAGACGGCGCATTCTCTACAGCCACCTTGTCTTCTTTTTCCTTAGAGTCCAAGACACGGAGAGGATTTTCCTCCAAGCGACGTTGGCTATCCTTAGACAAGGTCTCCTTGAGCGGTGTCAAATAGTCGATCAAGGCTTGACGATAGGCCGCACGGCTCTCAGGATTTCCAAGAGTGTTGAGGTGCAATTTGACACCTTGGATGCCGATTTCTTTCAATAAATGAGCTGCCATAGCGATGGTTTCCACATCGGTAGCTGGATTGCTAGAGCCAAAACACTCAACACCAATCTGGTGGAACTGACGCAAACGACCTGCCTGTGGACGCTCATAACGGAACATAGGGCCCATGTAATAGAACTTACTTGGCTTTTGCACTTCTGGTGCGAAGAGTTTATTTTCCACATAGGAACGGACAACGGGCGCAGTTCCTTCTGGACGAAGAGTGATATGGCGGTCACCCTTGTCATAGAAATCGTACATTTCCTTGGTTACGATATCCGTTGTATCTCCGACAGAGCGACTGATGACCTCGTAATGCTCAAAAATAGGCGTACGAACTTCTGCGTAGTTATAACGCTTGAAAATTTCACGGGCAAAGCCCTCAACGTATTGCCACTTAGCAGACTCAGCAGGTAAAATATCCTGCGTTCCTTTTGGTTTTTGTAATTTCATAGGGTACCCTCTTTAAACTTAATAGTCTTATTTTACCATAAATAAAGGGATTAAAACAGTGAGAGGAGAAAATCTCAATAGAGTCTTTTCAGAAAATTCATCAAAAACTTGCCAAATTGTCAGAATTATGAGAAAATAGAGGATATTTATCACGTGGAGGGACTGTAATGAGAGAGGATATCAAAATCAATGACCGTGCTTTGGCCTTGCAAGACCAAATTATCGAAAAACTAGAGAAGGTTTTTGATACAGATGTGGAATTGGATGTGTATAATCTAGGGCTGATTTATGAAATCAATCTGGATGAAACCGGTCTCTGCAAGATTGTCATGACCTTCACCGACACTGCCTGCGATTGCGCCGAAAGCCTGCCTATCGAAATCGTTGCAGGTCTAAAACAAATCGAGGGTATCGAAGATGTCAAGGTTGAAGTTACCTGGTCGCCTGCCTGGAAGATCACACGAATCAGTCGCTACGGACGCATTGCCCTCGGACTGCCACCTCGTTAAGCAGGCAAATCACTTTTGAAGATGAAAAGAAGCAAGCCGAAGTTGGCTTGCTTTTTGAGTTTATTTTTTACCTGACTTGTCCATATTCCAGAAGTCTGTCACGGCTCCGCGTGAAGCAGATGATACGATATGGGCATATTTACCGAGGACACCACGGCTGTAAAGTGGTGGCAAGGTTGTTTCTGCCTTGCGTTTTTCAAGTTCTTCTTCGGATACGGCCATAGAAATTTCTTTGGTATCTTGGTCGACTGTAACGATATCGCCTGTACGGAGGTAGGCAATCGGTCCACCATCCTGAGCTTCAGGGGCGATATGTCCAACAACCAGACCATAAGTACCACCTGAGAAACGGCCATCCGTCAAGAGGGCAACCTTGTCTCCTTGACCTTTACCAACGATCATGGATGAAAGGGATAGCATCTCAGGCATACCAGGACCACCCTTAGGCCCAACGAAACGGACAACAACTACATCGCCATCAACGATTTCATCTGTCAGAACAGCCTGGATAGCATCTTCTTCTGAGTCAAAGACCTTAGCTGGTCCAACGTGGCGACGCACTTTCACACCTGATACTTTAGCAACCGCACCATCAGGGGCAAGGTTCCCATTCAAGATGATAAGCGGACCGTCTGCACGTTTTGGATTTTCAAGTGGCATAATGACTTTTTGGCCTGGTGTAAGGTCTGCAAAGTCAGCCAAGTTTTCAGCGACTGTCTTACCAGTACATGTGATGCGGTCGCCATGAAGGAAACCATTTGCCAAGAGGTATTTCATAACCGCAGGGACACCACCGACTTCGTAGAGGTCTTGAAAGACATACTGACCAGATGGTTTCAAGTCAGCCAAGTGAGGCACGCGCTCTTGGATCGTATTGAAGTCCTCAAGTGACAAGTCAACATTAGCCGCATGGGCAATGGCAAGCAAGTGAAGAGTGGCATTTGTAGAACCACCGAGAGCCATAGTTACAGTGATGGCATCTTCAAAAGCTTCACGAGTCAAGATATCTGATGGTTTGAGACCAAGCTCCAGCATCTTGACAACAGCACGTCCTGCTGCTTCGATATCTTCTTTCTTGTCAGCTGATTCAGCTGGATGAGATGAAGATCCTGGCAAACTCATACCGAGAACTTCGATAGCAGTTGCCATGGTATTAGCTGTATACATACCACCACAGCCACCAGGGCCAGGGCAGGCATTACATTCGAGACGTTTCACGTCCTCAGCTGTCATGTCACCATGGTTCCATTTTCCGATACCCTCAAAGACAGAAACCAAGTCAATGTCTTTGCCATCAAGATTTCCCGGTGCAATAGTACCACCATAGGCGAAAATAGCTGGAATATCCATATTGGCAATGGCAATCATAGAACCAGGCATGTTCTTGTCACAGCCACCGATAGCGACAAAGGCATCCACGTTGTGACCACCCATCGCAGCCTCAATAGAGTCCGCGATGATGTCACGAGATGTTAGAGAGAAACGCATACCAGGCGTTCCCATGGCGATCCCGTCTGCTACGGTAATGGTTCCAAACTGAACAGGCCAAGCGCCCGCAGATTTGACACCTTCTTTAGCCAATTTCCCAAAATCATGCAAGTGAATGTTACATGGTGTATTTTCCGCCCAAGTTGAAATCACTCCCACAATCGGTGTTTCAAAGTCCTTATCTGTCATTCCAGTGGCACGAAGCATGGCACGGTTTGGTGATTTCACCATACTGTCATAAACGCTACTGCGGTGACGTGTATCTAATTCTGTCATTTGTTCCCTCCCATTTCAGTTTTTACCATTATAGCACAATTTCCGCATGAAGAACAGAATAAAATTCTTGAATTTTCAGAAAATTTCGATTACTAGCTTCTAATTTTTTTATCTTTTTTTGTCAAGTAACTTTACTTTACAAAAAAAATGTGTTATCCTAGTATGGTTGATGAAAATCACTAGATTGAATCGAATTTAAATACCTAAAGGAGAAAAGAAAATGGCAGTACCTGCACGTCGCACCTCAAAAGCGAAGAAAAACAAACGTCGTACACACTACAAAGTAACAGCTCCATCTGTAAACTTTGACGAAACTACTGGAGATTACTCACGTTCTCACCGCGTATCACTTAAAGGATACTACAAAGGACGTAAAATCGCTAAAGCTGCATCAGCTGAATAATAGAAGGGAGATACCATGCGCGTAAATATCACACTTGAACACAAAGAATCTGGTGAACGCTTGTACCTTACTTCTAAAAACAAACGTAACACTCCAGACCGTCTTCAATTGAAGAAATACTCACCAAAACTTCGCAAGCACGTAGTGTTTACAGAAGTTAAGTAGGGGTTCAATACGAATCAATACATAAGAAAAACGCTGATTTAAAGCGTTTTTTCTTTTTGCCAAATGCGATATATTGCACTGTATTTCAATCCAAACTCTACCTTTTTCTCTACCTTTTTTCTTAAGACCTGGTTTGGAAAGTATGAATTTCAGTTGGACTAAAAACAGCGTAATATCAAGACTTTTCTCCGCTTTTATAAAAGCGTTTTTCCAATCAAATTCAACTAATTTTATCTAAATGGTGTGGATTTTACCCCCAAAATTACAGAGAATGGAGCTGATAAACACTAAACGTTCACACCATTAGTTAAATGATTTTTTTCATCATTTTTCTTAGATGATAGAACTTCTAATTTATTTCTTATTCAAGCAAAAACAACCTGCTATAAGTAAGAAAGAGGAAGATACAAGAAAAACACGGCGTAAAAACCGATTCAGTTCATTGTCCTCAATCCTTGTCTGCTTCATTTTCTTTTACGAGATCGTTTTGTGAATCTTTTTCAGAGAGTTTTTGATCAATATACTTGTCAATGTTTTCATAAAATTCCTTGGTCGCTTCACTATCTAATGTTGGCGAGTTCTGAACTTGATTCACTTTCAATTGAACAGATTGAATACCGTAAGAGGCTTGTTTTTGGTGGAGTGTTTCTAATTCTTCTTCTGAAATCGGATCTCCAACAACCGTCAAGACCAATTCATTGTTACTTGACTTGTAGACTTGATTAATAACCGTATAATTGGCGAACTCTTTTCCTACAAACTGTTTGATCCCTTCTTTGCGCGCTTGTTCTATTGTCAGAGTAACTGCCGAATAGCTAGCTGGAAGAATCAACAATACAATCAAAGAAATCAAGCCAATTCTCATTTTAATGCTCAGCTCTTTAAATGAAGTTAAAGGAGATTTTCTCATCAAAATTCTTGTTCCAACAATGTTGGCTAGCATGATAAAGACACAGTTGATCAAGAAAAGATAGAGAGCCCCCAATAAAAATCGTACATTCCCATTAGCTAAACCATAGCCAGCAGTACAGATAGGCGGCATCAAAGCTGTAGCAATGGCTACTCCTGGCACGATATTGTTTGCTTCTTTTTTCCTTGAACCGATCACACCAGCAATCCCACCAGCAATAGCAATGAGAACATCCCAAATGGTTGGAGAGGTTCGTGCGATCAACTCGCTACTTGCATAAGACAAGGGAGAAATCCAGAAATACAGAGTCGAGACAAGCAAACTGACCAACACTTGAGTCAATAAAACCTCTAGAGATTGCTTGATTAAACGCGTATCAAAAATAGCTAAACCGAATCCCAGTCCAACAATCGGTGTCATGAGAGGTGAAATTAACATGGCTCCAATAATAACAGCTGTTGAATTCATATTTAGACCGATAGAGGCAATAAAAATTGCACACATCAAAATCGCTGTATCTCTCAATCGAACATGAAGGTCATCGTATAATTTCTCACGGTATTCCCGTGTTGAATAATTGGCAGTCATTTGTCCTCTCCTCTTTCCTTATTTAAATCGGTATAATAATTAATAATAACAGCTGATAAACAGCCAAAAAATATGAGCCCATAAATCGTCAAGAAGACACTGGTAATCCTTCCAATCAAGGTCACAGCTAGGAGATCCCCGTAGCCGACAGTCGTCGAAGTCACAAAAGCATACCAAAGACCGTCTCCGTAATTTGTGATAGCAGGTTCAACTAGGAAAAGCACGCCTCCTGACCCAAAAACAAAGGTCACAAAACTCAGAGCAAACCGAGTAAAACCCGTAACCTGTATAATATGCCATAACATTTTTAAACGTCTCATTTGTTCTCCTTATTCATACTAGCTCCTGACCGAGCCGTTTTTTCCAATAATCAAAGTGAAGATAGGACATGATCTCCATCAGAGAAAGATAGACAAACTGATAGATCTGATTTAAGCTGATTATCAACTGATATTGTTTGAAAAATGACTGGAAGAAAGACCAGATATGACTGTCTTGAATCAGTCCCTTCTTAACATCAGACAGGATATTAGCTAAAGCTCCCAAGGACTGAAACGGTAAATCCTTGACATTTATATAGATCCGGTCCACCACATCATTCAGACTGGTATCTTGGATGGCATGAAATTCTCCAAAGAGAACTCCTGCCGCTCCAAGAGTAGAAACAAATTCCACCAAATAATTTCTGAGGAAATTTTCTCAACCTTTTCCCATAATGTGTTTAGTGCCATCCATAACGATCCCAACCAGAAAAAGGAAAGAAAATAAGCAAAGAAATTTTGCCGTAAATCCCAAAAAGCTTGAAGACTTGGTGTCGTTGGTTTTTCTAACTCTAAAATCAAAATGGTCATAATAATTGCTAGAACAGCATCTGTCAATGCAATTAATCTATCTTTCTTCATCAGATTACGTTGCCTTTCATTTTGTAGTATTCTATCTCATCGTATAATATTTATTAATCTTAAATATTGGATAGTCACTTCATATTTTGAGTACAAACAAGATACACTAAAAAGCATGTATCTGTCATATTTTATTTAACTTTAGAAATATTCATCCATCTAATCAATAAATATATCATATTTCACAATAAATGACTACTATCAAAGATACATTTTCTTTCAGATTTCTCCCTTTTAAACTTGGCTAACTTGACCTGCATTACCTAGGTCGCTTTGCTTTAAATTATACTTTTTTCTTAAAGATTTGCTACGAGTAGTCTTTCATGTGAGTAATTTTTATCAAAAAATTTCATAGATAAGTCCTATATATAATCATGATAAAGTAGTAAAAATAGTTGTTATCCTAGTTGATTAAAAAAGTCTTTGATTTCCTCATCTTTTATAAAATAATATATAATTTTCCCCTCTCTTCTAGTATCCAAGATGTTTTGATTGGCTAGTTTACGAAGATGGTGGGAGGCAGATGCCATACTGAGATTTAGTAAACAGGCTATATCACAGACACAGAGTTCTTCAACAGCAAGGAGATAAAAGATGATATTTATCTGTTTATTATCGGTAAACTTTGATAAAATACGAAGTGATTTTTGGACTTTTTCCTTTTCAAGGTAGTTCGTTGCGGTTGTAACATTTTGCTGATTTATAATATTCACTTGGCAGATACTATCTTTTTTCATAATTTTTTCTCCTAGCCGAACACAGTCCTTAGCATGTTAAAGCTGTTGTTTTCAATCAGGATATACATCCCCAGTCCTAAATAAACAACGGCAATAAACCATCTGCTATATTTTTCCAAAGTTTCTCCAACAGAAGGGACTTGTGCCAATTTTTGGGCAGAAAAAACCAAGAGATAAATCATGACTAGAAAGGTAAGTAAAGCCACTATCAAATTCGCTAAATTTAAGGTAATAAAATATGGGACAAAAACACCAATATTGTCAGCACCACAACTTGCAAAAGTAATCATAGCGACTAGAAAAATCAGGTTTTTATTATCTTTGCGCAAACCATCTTTTGCAATAGCTTCTCCATCAGAATCTCCTAAAAGCAAAACTTTGAGTCCTAGGAAAATTGGAATCAAACCGAGCAAACCTAAAATCTCTTTACTAGGAATATAATTTAAGACAAATGCAAAAAGTAAACTTAGCAATATTAGACTAACAGAGCCTAGAAATTGTCCTAAATAGATGTTAATGATGTCTTTTCTGCTTTTTCTTTTGGCAAAAAATAACATTAGGATAATAAGTAAGTCTACGGCTGTCCCAGAATACAGGATTATTGAAGTAACAACATTTTGAACCATAAAGCACCTCATTCAAATATATTTTTGAATGTATTTTAACATTAAACTTTGTAGATGTCAACTTCAGCTCCATCAAAATATAGATAAGAAGGTAGTGTCCCAAACATTAAAAAGCCCTGCCATCGAAATGATAGCAGGGCTTAACTTCAATATCCAGATGATATATTTATCTAAAAAAGGTAGAGTAAAAGGTAGAGTTTTTATTGATTTGTAGTGCGATATAATGAGTTTCCAAAAATCAAAAATCGCTTAAAATCAATATTTTGACATCTATTGACGTGTACTGAAACCCTTACTTAACCTCTGTAAGGATATAATTACGGTACCAGTATATCATAAATAATAACAAAATCTTGACTTTCCGAAAAATAAGTATTTTCCGGAAAAATATCGAAATTAAATCAAAACTAAAAATATCTCATACATTTGAACTGCACCCCAAAAGTTAGACAGAAAAAATCTAACTTTTGGGGTGCAGTTCATCAAAGGTGCTTTTCATTTTAAAAAACTTGTGGAAAAACTTCATCCCATATATCTACTAAGCTTTTCCCGTCAAATACTTTAGCTTCCATAGCTTCATCAATTGTATCAAACTGCTGACCTTCATAATCATAACCAACTACACATATACTCGATAAAAAGCAAGCACCTCGGCTATTATAATTAAATTCAAGATCTTTGTCTAAATATTTTTTAATTTCATCCTTTTTCATATAGGACCATCCCAACTAAAACAATCTCAACAAACAAGATTTTTTCCTTAGATTCTATTCCCACTACTAGCTTTCTATGATGCTGACGATTTCATCTTCAAAATATTCATAAAGAGTTCCATCAACATCTACCAGCAAGGAGTCAATCTCCTCGTCATTGTCAGAGGCGTCACAATAGTCTTCTACAAATCCTCTAACTACCGCGCCATTTTTTAACGTGATAATTACATCTGTACGGTTAAATTTCCAGAGTGTCATTTAAATATTCCTTTCAATATTGGCTAATTGCTTTGCTTTTTCGTAGTAAGGTGTTAAGAAATCGATAAAACCTTGTTTGTCGCTTGGATCATGTTCCTCTAAAAATATCATCAACTCAAAGTCATTGAGAGCGTCAAACATTTCAGAGTTTTCATTATCCCAAGCCTCGGAAAATTCCGCATCTTCTCCAAAAAGAGCGTTAAACGTAAAGGAAAAATCCCAAAAATTATCAATCTGACCACTGACTGTTTGCTGGAGCATGTCTAATACTTGTTGACTATAACCCATTACCCTTCCCCTCCTAATAAGAACGTTGTAGCATATTGAGCTACGTTCCAAAAATTTAACAGACAAAATCTAATTTTTGGGGTGCAGTTCATTCATCAAAGATGATTTTTATTTTAATAATACTGCACTTCAATTCCATCCATAATTTCTACTAAAGTGTTATCGTCAATTTTTAGAGAAATCAGATCAATGAATGATGATACCTGGTATTCCTTATCTCCAATCACCACTACAATATCATGAACAGAATTAGGAAAAATCCCACATACTTGACCATTATAATCAAAAGAGGCATCCCAACCATTGTCATATAACTCTTGTAAATCATCTAATATTGCCATATAAACTAAATCCTTTTCCATAGTGTTTTCTTTCAAATAAGGCAGGTAAAAGCACCTAGATTGTTCTAAGTCCTATGAGATTGTTTTAATCGAGACAATCTCACTCTCAAAGAGAGAAATTTCAGTAGCTTCATCTGGACTAGGATTAGCAATGAGAATAGTGATTTCATCTTGCTCATCATTGTCCATTTCGTCAACAAAGTCTATGACACGTCCCTTGATTATCTTATCGCAATTAGTGACTATCTGAACCCTTGATCGAAGATACTTCCAAAGCTGTTTACTCATTTATTTTCCTCTCTGCTATTTTTTCGATAGTTCTTATACTTTTTATAGTTAGTCGATAAAATCGCCTAGGTTGAACTAAGCACTAATAATTTTGATTTTCTTGATAATATCTTCAGGATATGAGCGATCACCTATAACTATTTCGTCAGGACCATCTAAATCATAACCGTCAAACCAATCAACCACCCTACCCTTGATGGAGGTCCCATCTTCTAAAATAAGGCGAACATTTTTATCAACATATTCCCATAATTTCATTAAGTTCCTTCTCTCTAACATCGGAACAATATGACCCAATATTAGTTATTTACTAATGGCTTTTAGTTCCTGTTAAAAGCATTATAGCACACCTTACTTGCTAAAGTACAACAAGCACCCCATTAGACTAACCTGCTACTTTGCTTTCTTGTAAAAATGTTGTATACTTAAGTAAATAAAGGAAGTAATCTTGTTCCCCCCTGTCTACTATGTGGTCGGAATGATGGTTACTTCTTTTTTCCCCCTTACTATCTCAATAGCCTTGTATTTAAAAGTTTTTTAGGCTATAATTAAATTAACGAATAGAGGTTTTCCATCTCCCCTTGAAACAGATCTTTCTGCGGTAGGAGGTGGGACGCCTCTATTTGTTTTTTAAGTCAAAATGATGTAAAATTAATTCAAGAAAGAAGTGTGGTTTTCCCGCCTAAAAGCTCTATAGCTGTGGGAGGGTCACGCTTCTTTTTACCTCTCAAAAGAGAACGCAAAAAAAGCCGTCTCATTCTTTGAAGCAGCAATGAAATCAATCTAGCAAATATCTAAGCAAACCCAGAAATCAACCTTTTAAGACAAAGCAAAAAGCCCACTGTTGTAGGCTTTCTGTAAGATATTTCTTAAAATTAAAGCATCTTGTTGTAGAATTCAACGACAAGTGCTTCGTTGATTTCTGGGTTGATTTCGTCGCGTTCTGGCAAGCGAGTCAATGAACCTTCCAATTTTTCAGCATCGAATGATACGAATGCTGGACGTCCAAGAGTAGCTTCTACTGCTTCAAGGATAGCTGGAACTTTCAATGATTTTTCACGAACTGAGATCACTTGACCTGGAGTTACACGGTATGATGGGATATCAACACGTTTTCCGTCAACAAGGATATGACCGTGGTTTACGAATTGACGAGCTTGACGACGAGTAGTCGCAAGACCAAGACGGTAAACAACGTTATCCAAACGACGTTCCAAAAGAAGCATGAAGTTGAAACCTAGGATTCCGCCTTTGATTTTTGTAGCTTGTACGAACAAGTTACGGAATTGTTTTTCACCTACACCGTAAGTGAAACGAAGTTTTTGTTTTTCAGCCAATTGCAAACCGTATTCTGACAATTTAGAACGGTTGTTTGGTCCGTGTTGTCCTGGTACGTAGTTACGACGTGCCAATTCTTTACCTGTACCTGTAAGTGAAAGGCCAAGGCGACGAGCTTGTTTCCAAGATGGTCCTGTATAACGTGACATATGTATGTCCTCCTGATATAAATAATATTTGGCGGAAATAGTCACTTAGAAAGCCCTGATTCGTGCAGATGCCCTTCGCCTAAACAGCCAAGGTTACTTGTCATAAGACACCTGTTGACGAGCTTCATGCTTTCCTGCTGCTATTTCACACAAAGGCTATTGTACCATGAAAAGCTAGATTTGTAAAGGGATTTTACGACTTTATTTCAAATTGAGGCTGAATGTAAACTTGCTTCCTAAGCCATATTGACTTTCTGCTGTGATTTCGCCACCAAGCTGATGGGCTAGTTCTCGTGCAATCGCAAGTCCTAATCCATGCCCACCTGTCTTCATATTGCGCGAAGTTTCTACACGATAAAGTCGTTTAAAGATCTTTTCCAAATCCTCAGGAAGGATTCCCTGACCCTCGTCTTTCACACTGATTGTGAGCTCTTGTTCTGTTAATTGGGCAAGAACCTCGATTCTGGTTCCTGGTTCTGAATATTTAAAGGCATTGTTTAACAAATTGACCAGAATGCGAGAAAGTTTGTCAGAATGGCTCTTGATTTTCGCCGACTCAGGCGATACTTGAATGTAAACATCTCGCTCCTCTTGTTCAATCTGGAGTTGAAATTCACTCATTGACTCAATCAGCAACTGATCTAAAAAGACCTCTTCGACTTCTTCATCAGCAGTATATTGAGGTTGTGTGTTAAGAGTCAAAACATCCAATTCCTCCACTAGCTTGTTTAGACGCTCGGTTTGCCGACCAATCGTGGCTAAGTAGTGGAGCCGCTCCTCTTCCTTAATCACTCCATCTAGAATTCCCTCCACAGTAACCTGAATGGAGGTAATGGGAGTTTTAATATCGTGAGAGAGCTGCGCAATCATCATTCTCTTTTCTTGCTCGCTCTCATCAAGTGATTGAAAGGTGGCCTGCAAATTGTGGGACATGTCATTAAAAGTCTGGCCGAGCTCTTGAAATTCTAATGGTCCTTTGGTTTCAATTTCTGTGCTGAAATCCTTGCTTGCTATATCCTGAGCTTGTTTTTTCAAATGTTTCAGAGAAGAGAACACAGGCGACAAAAGAAAGATGCTCACTGCAGCGCCAATGAAACTAGCAATCAAGGTCATTCCAACTAGAAAGTAAATTTCACTTTTCTCGATCAACATTCGTTGGACTGCCCAGAAAACGACCAAAATCGTTAGTAGAGTCGACACTAGATACCCCACTAAAATATAGTTTTTTAATTTCATTTTCTACCTCTTGGTCTTTCCATCTTATAGCCCAACCCCCAGACAGTTTTGATAGCAGGTGCATTTGAATTTGTATACTTGGTCAACTCTTGCCTCAAAGCATGGATATGAACATTGAGTGTATTGGTATCATCCACATAGTCCTCTTGCCATACCTTCTCGTAAAGTTCCGTCTTTGAAAAGACTCTCTCAGGATTGCTGGCTAATATCCATAGAAGTTCAAAGGATTTTACTGTCAATTCCAAAGGTTGCTCTCCAATGCGAACCTCATGAGTCACATGGTTGATTACCAAGTCTCCAAACTCAATCTGTTCTGTCTCTCCTCCGCGGCTAAGGCGACGTAAGATATTATTCACTCTTAAAACCAATTCGCGTGGGCTAAAGGGTTTGACTATAAAATCATCTGCCCCCAAACTTAATCCATAAATCTTATCCTGTTCGCTTGTCTTAGCAGTTGTAAAGAGGAAGGGTTGATCCGGAGCGATATACTGAACTTCACTGATAAAATCATAACCGTCCATATTGGGCATCATGATATCTGTGATAATGAGGTCGATAGATTTTTTTCTGAAAAGTTCTAATCCCTCCTTACCATCATGGGCGACCAAAACATCGTAACCTGCCTGTATAAGATAGCGGTTTTGAATGTCTAGAATATCTATCTCATCATCAACCAGCAAAATTGTCTTTTTCATCTGACACTCCTTCGATAAAAACAGTGTTATACTTGCTTTAGTATAACACTATTTTCTCTAATGTTTAAGTGATTTGAATCTTAATCTTCTCGTTTGGTTGTCAAACCCAAAAGTCCAACAAGACCTGCCAAGGCTAGACCAAAGATACCAAGGCCAGCTGTAGCCGTTTTAGCTTCCCCAGTATTTGGTAGCATCGCTTTATCATCTTTTTTCATCATATTAGCCATTGGGCTAGAAGCTGGTTGATCTACTTTCATATCTGACATATGGTGATTTGTACCCATCATACCCTCAGTCGTACCTGTAGAGCCTGTTTCAGAAGGCTTCGTATTCATCTGACCTGATTGAGATGGTGTTGTCGCCATTTCTTTTCCACGAAGCTGAATCGTTACTTGACGAGTTGCAATCAGATTGGTCAAATCAGGTTTGCCATCTTTAGAACCATAGACTTTAACAGTAGCTAGATACGTATGTGTTCCGTTAGCTCGAAGTTGATCCAGCAAGGCCTGACCATCTTTGCCAACCGTATTGCCATTCAAATCCACTTCGTAGAAATATTGACCTTTAGCCAAGCCTTCAAGTGGCAATAGAGCAGGATTTTTAGCTGTTCCGTTATCTGACCATGGAGCCTTGTCGGATGCTTTCAAGATAAGGCGAGTCAACATGCCATCTCCAGCGAAGAATTCATATGGAATGACTTGATTGACACCAGCTGTAAATGGTCCTGGGAAGTTAGCCTTGTCCAAGTAAGTGGCTGGGACATCTACTGTATCTTTGGTATTGTCAGCCACACCTTTTTGCACTTCAGCTGGAGTGGTTAAGCCATTCAAATTAACAGTCAAATCTTTAGTCGCTACGAGGTTAGTTAAGTCAGGCTTGCCGTCTTTTGCACCGTACACCTTGATAGTAGCTTTATAGCTTTGTGTACCATTTTGTTTCAAGAGGTCAAGCAGCTCTTTGTCAGATTTTCCTTGGGTGCCTGCCAAGTCCACTTCGTAGAAGTAAAGGCCTTTGCCCAATTTCTCTACTGGTGGGAGAGCGGAATTTTTAGCTGTTCCGTTATCTGACCATGGAGCCTTATCGGATGCTTTCAAGATAAGACGAGTTAACATGCCGTCTCCAGCGAAGAATTCGTATGGAATAACTTGGTTGACACCAGCTGTAAATGGGCCTGGGAAGTTGGCTCTATCCAAATAAGAAGCTGGGACATCTACTGTGTCTTTGGTGTTGTCAGCCACACCTTTTTGGACTTCAGCTGGAGTGGTCGCTGGTTGCGCTTCACTGGCTTCACGGTCTTGCCCAGAAACTGTAGACGCAGGACTTTCCACAGGTTTAACTGCATCTTCTGTTTGTTGCTTAGAGTCAGGTTGTGCTTGCACTTCTTCTTTTGGTGCTACTGCCGACTCTTTAGCAGTTGCGTCCGCTTTTTCTGAAGAGCTTGTAGTATCCACACTTGCTTTAGGTGCTGAGTCTGCTTGTTCCGAAGGAAGAGCTACATCGACTGCTTTTTTGAGAACCTCTGCTGGTAAGTCGCTCTTTTCACTCACCGAAGTTGCGTCTGGCACGACTTGGGCAGGAGTCGGATTGACGACATCAGCACGTGCAGAACTTGGTTGACCGACTAGGACAAAGAAGCCACTAGCCACAACAACTGAAGCAACACCGACACTGAGACGGCGAATAGACCAACGAGTATATCTCTGATTTGGATTGAATTTCATAGGATTCTCCTTAGAGTTTTCTTTTTTTTATGACTCTAGTATAATCTCCTAAAATTAAAAAGGATTAAGAAAAAGTTAAAATTTTTCTTAAATCCCTCTTATAAAATACTTATATTGACTCGTTAATTATTTGGAAAGAGAGTACCCTTCCTCTCCTACTCACTCAGTTCAGCTAGGGTGTCCAGATGTTGGTTATTAATGACGGCCATGATATAGGCATCTGCCTGCAAGAGGTCATTGGGTCCGAATTGAACATCCAGAGGAGCATTTTCGTAGGAACGAAAGCCAAGTACGTTGAGGTTGTATCGCCCACGCAAATCTAACTGACTGAGGCTTTTACCTACCCATGATTGGGGGATTTTCATCTCGACAATCGAAACATTCTTGTCCAGCTGAAAGACGTCTACGCTGTTATGAAAGAGGATGGTCTGTGCCAATGAGCGCCCCATTTCAAACTCTGGTGAGATGACTGCGTCTGCACCAATTTTTTCCAACACCTTTTTAGCTGTATGGCTTTTGACCTTGGCAATGACGGTCGGCACTCCTAGACTTTTGCAGTGCATAACCGCAAGAACACTGGACTCCAGATTTTCACCCGTTGCGACAACTACGGTATCACAGGTGTCAATCCCCGCTGATAGAAGGAGTTCTTCATCCGTGATATCTCCAACTACTCCACGCGCCAACACTGGTTCAAATTGATTAATGCGTTCCTCGTGGTCATCAATAGCAATGATATTCATGTCATGCTTGGCTAGGGCAGCCAAAACACTGCTCCCAAAAATTCCCAAGCCTAAAATTCCAATTGTCCGATCTGACATCGTTTTTCCTTTCTTATCCGATAGTGATATCTGCTTTCATATAGTGAATCGTATCTTTCTTGTCTGGCTGGTATTCCGCTACACTAACCAGTAGTGTCAAGGGACCAATACGGCCGATAAACATCAACAACATAACGATGCTGAGGGCTAACTTACCTAACTCCGGAGTTAAATTTGCCGTCACTCCAACTGTCGCAAGGGCTGAAATGGTCTCAAACATGAGGTAGATAAAGCGCGGATTTCCCTCTGCTGTTATTCCTAGCAGGATCAAGCCCAGCAAGAATGTTAGCAAGAAGATAATAAAGACACTGAAAGACTTTTGTACGGTTCGGGGTTCAATGGTCCTCCGAGCCACATTAGCATGAGGCAAGCCCAATAGTTCGCTGCGAGCAAAGACCAACAAGACAAAGAAGGTCGTAATCTTAAGTCCCCCTGCTGTACCTCCAGGTGCCCCGCCCAGAAACATCTGCAAGATATAGATCAGTAAGGTAACTGGTCGGGCCTGAGTGTAGTCAATTGAAGCAAATCCTGCCGTTCTCATACTGACTGTCTGGAAGAAACTAACCAGCAGTTTCTCTGGAGCGCTGAGATTTCCAATCGTTCCAGGATTGTTCCACTCGATGAACAAAGTCGATACGGTTCCAAAGAGTAAAATTCCCGCCGTTAAAAAGAGAACCAACTTGGTATGGAAACGCAGGCGGCGTTTTTTCTTTTTCCCAATCTGGGTCGCTAGGTCAAACCAGACCATAAATCCTAGACCACCCGTGATAATCAAACCTGCAATCACTAGATTGATCAAGGGGTCCGTTTGAAAAGCTACCAAACTCGTACTTCCAAAATTATCAAATCCAGCATTACAGAAAGCTGAAACAGCCAAAAAGATAGAAGTTAAAAGCCCTCGCCCCCAGCCAAATTCAGGAATGAAGCGGAAACTCAGGAGAAAGGCACCGAGCCCTTCCACCAAAAAAGTCGTCAGAAAGATCGAGCGGATGAAGTCCTTTAGAGACTGGGTTTCTCCATAACTGAAACTTTCTTGAATGGTCTCACGGCCACGAAGACTGAGCTTTTGCTTGCCTTGGATATAAAAGATTCCGATAAAGGTCATGAGACCCAAACCACCGATCTGGATCAAGAGCATACAGATTAGTTGTCCCCAGATATTATAAGTAGAGGCCACTGGCAGGGTGAAGAGCCCTGTCACACAGACCATGGATACCGTTGTAAAGAGATGGTCAAAGTAGGTCGCTTGTGACGTTGTTGCTTGCACAAAGGGGAGGCTTAAAAGGAGAGAACCCAAGAAGATCACTAGGGCAAAACTTAAAAAGATGCGACGGGCTGGCGACAAGCGTACCAGTGCCGTCCTGATTTTTTCCAAAAAAGATTTGAATAACATAACTACATTCTACCATAAAAACAGTAAGAACACTCACATGTGGTGCACAATGGCAAGACAGAGTTCGAGTGCCTTATCAAAAGCTTCTGAGCCCCAGTCACGACTGTCGTAGTTGTCCAGATCCGCCAAGGAATCTCCGGTAAAGAGCAATTCCCCCCAGACAACTCCACGTAGCTGGGCTACTGCCGCAAGAGCAGAGCACTCCATCTCCACAACAGCACAGCCTTCTTCCTTACGATAGGCAACCTTTTCAGCTGTCTCTCGGTAAAAACCATCTGTCGTCCAGGTCATGACCTCCTCGTAAGGAATGCCTCTTTGTTCCAAGACCTGCTCAATAGCAGAGACAGCCTCAATCTGCATCTCCATATAACGAGAAGGCGCTACATAGTGGTAGCTGGTCCCCTCATCTCGCAAAGCCCGAACAGGGACGAGAAAGGCATTTTCCTCTATATCGGCTAGGACACCACAGGTTCCAGTGGAAATGATTTGCTCCACACCATAGCCAATCAACCAATCCATAAACTGGGCCGCTGGGGCAGAACCAACGGGCGCCTGGGCCAGACAAATCTTCTCGCCCTTGTAGTTGACGACATAGACTGGATAAGTCTTGGTGGCAGAAACAAACTCACCAACACAGTCCGCCTCTACTTCCTGAGCATAACGGTCAATCTCCTCCTCCAAAAATGCATAGATACACTTCTTTGGCAACTTTAAGTCTAAACCCTCGTGATTGGGCATAAGGACCGCTTGGGGATTGTCGTCAAACTCTAAAATGGGAATCGCATGTTTCTGAATCATAGCCCACCTCCTGTAATTTTGTACTATTGTATCAAAAGCTGACGAAGTGTCAAGGAGGGGACTGATGAACTGAGAATAAAAAACATACAATCGTAACTTTTTGACAGATACTCTTCTTAGTGGTACCATGGACTTGCTTAAAAGTTCGATGAAATAAGCATATAAGAGAACACCACCTGTTGTGTACCGCACCCTAAAAGTTAGATTTTTTCTGTCTAACCTTTTGGGATACAGTACATTGATGTGGGAGGTCTATTTTAGTTATAAGCTCTGCCACATTTTCACCAAGTTCTAATCCAAGCTGAATATACTCCTGTGGGTGATTATATTTGCGAGGTCATCCAGGAGCAGCACCGCGATATGTTCATCCGGATGCAAGTTCATATATAGGGATAAAAACGTCTAGACGTAATCAATCTAATTAATTTTCAAATAATAGTTCAGCAACCAACCTCAGAAATTTTTAGAAAAATCCTTTATCCTAGTATATTCTAGAAAGCAACTATCATAAAGATTATCTGGATCAAGAAGCGTCCTTCTAATAAGTCCAACAAGATAGCCACCGTCTTCACCTTAAGTATATTTTGAGATTCTCAAAAATGATAGAAACAATTTCCTAAAAGCAGAAAATAGAATAATAAAAAAGTAGCCCTTAAGCATATTTGATAGCTACTTTTTTATTGTTAAGACAGAATTATTTCGTTACTCAATCAAATAATTCTTAAATATCTCCACCAATTCCCTTGAATTTTTCAACAAAACGACTGATCTTTTGAAAAACGGTTTGTTTTTTTGTACGATATTGTGGATTTAGTGGGCTCATTTTCGGCAGAGCTTCATTCAAATCATTCCCATTTTCACTAGCATACTCACGCTTCAACGAAGCTTGTATGTAGCGCTTAGCACTTTGTTCATTTAATCCCTCAATCCGTATCAACTCATCCGCTTCCCTTTTCTGCTCACCTTGCGCAAAAATAAAGAACTGTTCAATGATATCTGATTTATCAGCAAAACTATCTAAGTCACTGTCATGGATGAAAGCGACTATCAAATCTTCCTTAGCTCGATTGCCAAGACTTGCTCGAATCGTCCGAGTAATTTCCGAAACAAGTTCATCCTTATCTGAAACCTTTTTATTAGTCTCAAAAATTAGCTCTAAGATATAGTCTAGATTGATTTCTTGAGATTTTAGTAATTCAACTTCAAAAACAATCGAATCCCAATCAACTTTAGATTCGTTATCTTCCCGATTACGGCGTTCATTCTCATACCATGATTTAATGTCATTATAGGTTGAACGGTAATCTTGAATTTCCCTAGTACTTGGGATGTCTAGCCTAGATAACTCCTCCAGAGTTTCATCGTCCACATGGAAACGTTCCTTGAAAGCCTCTACAGCCTTATCATCTAAGATATCAAGTTCTTGTAAAGCTCGTAGACTCATGAAATCATCGTAGTTTTGTAAGATATTATCTAAACGAAGAAATTGACCAAACAACGAGACAAATTCTTTCTTATCACGCTCTTTAATGATAGCTTGCGGGTCCGGAAACTTTTCTTGTAACTCTTGAACAACGTCCATATAACCCTTTTGCTCTTCACCGGCCTCCATAAAGCCTGTCATATACTCTTGATAAGAACGTTCGAGCAAAACTTCTGCTGTCTCAGTCTTTCCAAATAGCTTAATAGCATCAGTTGTAGCCTTCTCTAAATCCCGGAAGGTTACAATATTCCCAAATGACTTGGTAGCATCATAAATTCGATTGGTGCGTGAAAAAGCTTGGATTAAACCATGATATCTCAGATTTTTATCCACAAATAAAGTATTTAAAGTCGGTGCATCAAAGCCAGTCAAGAACATCCCAACTACAATTAAGAGATCCACTTCCCGATTTTTGACGCGTTTAGCCAAATCACGATAGTAATTCTGGAAATCATTACCGTTAATCGTAAAATTAGTGCCAAATAACTGATTATAATCAGCTATACAGCTACTCAAAAATTCTTTACTACTAATATCCGCTAAGTCTGTCGGTGAAAAGCTCTCATCATCAATTTCACCAATAGCCACCTGAGACTCATTCGCAGCATAGGAAAAGATAGTCGCAATCTTCAATGGTTTTTCAGAATCTTTTTGCTGATTTTGCAACTCTTGATAGTAGGCTTTTGCTGCATCAACACTTGAAACAGCAAACATAGCATTGAAACCTTTACCAGTTAATCGATGCGTTTTTTGATCAAAATGATCTAAGACATACCTAGATATTTCAGCGATTCGAGTCGGATGAAGCAGCGCTTTTTTATTTTCAGCTGCAGACAACTTGGCCAAGTCCTGCTCGCTTTCAATTGACTTAAACTTCGGACGAACGTCGTTATAATCCACCATGAACTTCAGAACTTTTTGATCTCGAATCGCATCAGTAAGCACATAGGCATGTAACTCACGACCGAAAACAGATACGGTCGTGTCTGTCCCTAATGCATTTCCCTTTCGAATTAGTTTACCTGAGGCATCATACTTGTCTGGTAAAATCGGTGTACCCGTAAAACCAAACTGACAATATTTCTTAAATTTCTGTCTAAGACGCTTTTGCGCTTCACCAAACTGAGATCGATGACATTCATCAAAAATAAAAACCACTTGTTTTTGATAAATTTCATGATGACTCTCACTGCTCATAAAGTTGTTAAGCTTCTGAATGGTCGTCACGACAATTTTATTATCATCCTTCTCAATATTACGTTTGAGTCCTGCAGTGCTATTTGAACCGTTGACTGAGTCAGGTGAAAATCGCTGGTACTCTTTCATAGTCTGATAATCCAAGTCCTTGCGGTCCACCACAAAGAAAACCTTATCCACTTCTTCCATCTCAGTAGCAAGTCTAGCAGCTTTAAAACTTGTCAGGGTCTTCCCTGAACCGGTAGTATGCCAAATATAGCCACCTGTATCAGGACCGCTTTTAATTTTTGAAGCAATAGCTGAACGTATCTTCCAGATGATTCTCTCAGTTGCCGCAATCTGATAAGGACGCATGATGAGAAGAGTGTCATTAGTATCAAAGACAGAATAATTTATCAAAACATTTAACAAGGTCTGTTGACTTAAGAAAGTTGCTGTAAAGTCCTTCAAGTCCTTAATAGGATTATTATTTTTCAAAGCCCAGTTCATGGTGAACTCATAAGAATTCTTATCTCGCTTAGTCGTATTAGCAAAATACCGAGTATCCGTTCCGTTTGAGATTATAAAAATCTGAAGGTACTTAAAGAGAGAATTCTCCTCATTGAAACTCTCTTTACTATATCTGTGCACCTGATTAAAGGCCTCTCGAATCGCAACTCCGCGTTTCTTGAGCTCAATTTGTACCAGAGGCAATCCATTTACCAGCAAGGTCACATCATAACGATTGCTACTGGTACCAACTTGCTTCATTTGATTAATGACTTGCAGTTTGTTTCGACTAATATTTTTCTTATCCCATAGATAGATATTCTGGATATGCCCATCATCAAAGATAAAATCATAAATATAGTTATCATGAAGTTTTCTGGTACGATCAATCAAACTGTCACTGGGTTTATTGAGGTACTCATCCAAGAAGCGCAACCACTCAGCATCTGTAAAAACCACATTATTCAGAACTTCCATCTGGGTCTTGAGATTAGCCAAAAGCGCCTCTGGGGTCGTCAAATAAGTAAGATACTCGTATCCTTGCTGGCGCAAGTCACCAATCAGCTCCTTCTCCAAGTCCGCCTCTGTCTGATACTGACTAGGCTGTTCTATCTTGGTATACTTTTCTAAAATGATAAAATTATCTGACTCCACAATAGCTGTAGTCAATGTACTTTCAGACATAATTACTCCTTTTTATAAAAATGGTATCGCTCTATAAAATCATTAAAAAGATAAGTCAACATTTCCTTGTGCTCAGGATTTAATTCAGCAACTTCATCAGCTGAATGTTTAGAATGACTTGCAAAATCTAAAATCCTTTTTTTGTAAGCATTCTTCACACCATCATCAGCATCTTGCGGAAGCAACTCTTTCCAGTCTTCGTATCCTAAAAAAGTCGATGTTTTTTCATACAAATTCCGTAGAAAATTAAAATGAAATTTTTGAATATTACCATTTTCTATCGCCTGAGTAATTTGTTCACATAGAAATAAATGATAGGCAAAGGGGGAGTCCTTCCTTTGATTTGGCATTAGATATGTTCCATCCTCTAATTTTTCAAGTCTATATTTATCCGCGTTACCAAGTTCATTGTGCAAAACATTGTAAAACAGAGGACTATGAGTAGTAATAATAAATTTTAAATCTAATTTTTCTTGATTACTTTCTTTTATCAAACCAGCTAAGTTTGAAGCCACTTCTATCAAATGATTTTCATCCAAGGAAGAAACAGGATCGTCAATAAAAATATATTCTAAATCATCAAAATCATGGGTGCTCCGCTCTTCTGACTCAATTATCTTTCGCTCACTTATCACAAATTCTAGCAAAGTATAAAATACTGACCAGATAAAGTTGCTTTCCTCACCCTTAGAGAGCTTAACATACTCACGCTCTTCCCCATTTCCTCTCTGAAAACTGAAAAAAACTTGATTATTGGTTAAATCAAAGATTGGATTCAATTTATCGTCTGTATAATGTTGAAAATTTGATATAATATTCAGATCCTGACCTTGCTCTTCAATAATCCATGATATAAAAGAATTTGGCTGAATTTTCAACTTAAAATCTTGATTGTTATCAAGATCATTATCCCAAAAGAACAAATCCTCAGTAAAAGCATTATAATAAAGAATCTTATCTCTCGTAAGACCGCCTTCTTCAGCTCGAACCAACTTAGCAAACTCTTTAGAGAGTCTGGTCTTACCTGTCCCATTAAAAGCGTATATTAGCTGAACATTCTTATTTGAATCTTTTAACTTCTGCGCAATATCTCTTAGCGTTTTTGCCATATCCCTTTCCTATTCTTTTCTGTCAGTCAAAATTTAAACAATTGTTCCCGCCAGTATTCATACTGTTTCTGTCTCAATTCGATTTCTTTTGGAAGGCCTTCAGAAAGTGAGTTGGTTAGAGTGTCAAAATTATCTAAAACTGACACTGCCTGGGACTGTTGAGATAATGGCGGTAACACAATGATTAATTGTCTAACAATTTCCGCATTCAAATTTTGAACTGTTCCATTAGATGCATTCTTCCTCATCATATGTTGCATAGTATCTGTTAATAGATAATGATATAAATAATCAGGTGAACATAAATCCTCAAAACTACTTATTGATAGCCAACCATCATGAATACAACCATCAATATCTAAGATATATGGACGTCCAAAACTCATAGAATTTGACATTATAAAATCACCTTTATATACCAAACGAGACTTCTCACTTCCAGCTTGAGTAATTCTCTCTTTTGTTTTTGAAACATATTTTGAGTCTTTTTCAACATCACCAATCTTTATCCAAGGTATACCTTTCTCAGATTCAGTAATAAATTTTGAAATTGGTCTTGGAGAAGCACCACGAACAATCTTAGCCATAGCTCCAAACTCCACTCGAATTGGGCCAAATACCCACTGTAAAAGCTTGATAATAGCGGAGTTGTCCCACTCCTCTACTCTACTCTCAGTGTACTCGCCTTCGGCGACGAATGTCAAGAGTTTTTCTCTAAAATATTCGTACTGTTTTTGACGTAGTTCATTCTCCCTGGGCAGTCCGATGTTTAGGTCATTACAAACCTTGTCAAAGTTGTCTAGAACTTGAACAATACGAGATTGGATTTCGAGTGAAGGAACTGGGATTCTAATTTTATCAAGAATAGCTTGGGTTAAACTAGGTCTTGTTGGATTAGTTGCCATTTCTTCTAATTTGACAGTTGTTAAATAATAATAAAAATATTTTGGAATAATCTGTTCATCATCAATTTCTGTATAGTAAACTGTATCGACATTCCAAAAAGCTTTTTCTAAATAGAATAAATTAGAAATAGAACCTTTCCTAGGAATCAAAACAGTTGGTTTGTCATAAGAATGATCTGCAACAAACTCTCCCATTTCTCCACCACTGCCATATACTGGTATTTCGCCACTTGGAAGAGTCTTCCAATCCTTTCCATTCTTCAATGTAGCAACATCTTTAAGTACTTTCCACTCAACCTGATAAACCTCATCCTCAAATGATAAGAGCTTGTCTCGATAAAAAGAATATTGCTTTTTACGTGAGGTCAATTCTGAGGTCAATTCTGTAACATAAGCAGTGAATTTGTCAAGTATTTGCACGATTTTTTCTTGAATTTCTAGGGGAGGGATGGGGAGTAATAGTTTGGACAATTTGTCAGCTTTTAACGCGGGTATCCCCGCTCCATGTTGAAAATCCATAAGATATTTCTGATTCATTTTTACAAAATGATATACAAATCTATTATTCACTCGAGTCTCATCAGGAAGTATATAATAACAATGTGCATTAGCCCAAAATTTGGTATCGACAAAATTAACAAAACCTGCAGAAGCTCCACCTTGACTTACAATGATTGTATTAGCTTCCACGTTGTAATCATTAGTTCTTCCTGAATAAGTTTGTCCACCATTATACGCAGGATATAATCCATCTTCTGTCAATAAATTTTTATTTAGTTGCTTACCTTTCTTAACAGAACAAACTTCCCCTAACTCTTTCCATTCAACAGGACAGTTTTGGATTTCTTCTAGGATGTTCATTAGTTACCTCCTTCCTTGGCTAGATTTTCAATACTTTTAATTTCCTTGAGGTAATCTTTTTCAACTTGACTAAGGGTCTTGGCTTGGTAGCTCTTATACTCCTTATCCACCTTATGCTCCATCTGTTCACGAGAGATAGAGCCACTGTTATCTAGCAAATCTTCGCCAGTAGCCTGAAGGATACGATCTACGTGTGTCACCCAGTCTGCCATGGTCATGACTTCTTCTCGCTCAGCTTGTCTTTCAGCAAAATCTAGATATCCTGATACAAGCTGATTAAGTCCACGCAGTTCTTTTTCTGTCAGATAGTTCTTGGCAACTTTTGCTTCAGATAGAGTAGGAAGGTCTCCCTTAAAAGTGGTCAAGCCCATAAACTCCTTTTCACTATCGACACGGTTATAGATGAGTTCACTGGCAGTATTGTGGTGAATAGCATAATGCATCTTGTTTTGAACCGTCGCAAAAAATTTCTTTGCCTCTGGTGAATTTGCATTGTAGTCACTAGATGTCGCGAAAAGATCTAAAACCTGACGGTAAAAGACTTTTTCACTCGAGCGAATGTCTCGGATTCTCTCAAGGAGTTCTTTAAAGTAAGAGCCTCCACCCAAGTTTTTCAAGCGCTCATCATCCATAGCAAAGCCCTTGATCAGATACTCTTTCAAGACTGTCGAAGCATAGTGCCTGAACTGGATTCCACGAGGGGAGCGCACACGATAGCCAATCGCCAAAATCATGTCGAGATTATAGTAGGCGACTTTTTTTGACTGAGTTTTACCAGCTATTGCACCGTGACGAGTGGTTGTCAACTGATAGTTGACAACCACTGCTTCATCCAACTCACCATCTTCAAAAATCGCCTTGATATGTTTACTAATGTTTTGCTTGGAAGTTTGAAAGAGCTCAGCTAGTTCTTGTTGGGTCAGCCAGACCGTTCCATTATCCAAGTGGAGTTCAATAGCGGACTCTCCGTCATCTGTTCTATAGAGGATCACATCATTTGCCATGGCTAAGCTCCTCTACAATCTTATCTATCTCTGCACGCAAGTGGTCAATCTTGGTAACAGTCTCAGCGATTTCTTTATTGAGCACATCAATATCAATCTTCTCACGGGTATCTTCTTTTTCTACATAAGTGGACACTGAAAGATTATAATCTGCTTCTGCTACTTTTTCTTGTGCCACCATACAAGAAAAGTAATCTTCATTTTCTTTCTTTTCAACACTGTCTAAGATTCTTTTGATATTCTCTTTTTCTAAGACATTATTATTAGTTTCTTTCTTAAACTGCTTACTTGCATCAACAAAGAGGATATCCGTCGTTGGCTTATTCTTTGCCAAAATAAGAATACAGGTCGCAATGGAGGTCCCAAAAAAGAGATTGTCTGGTAGCTGAATAACCGCTTCAACAAAGTTATTGTCTACTAGATATTGACGGATCTTTTGCTCAGCACCTCCACGATAGAAAATACCTGGGAAAGTTACGATTGCAGCTCGTCCCTTATTTGACAAGTATGACAAGCTATGCATAATAAAAGCAAAATCAGCCTTAGATTTAGGCGCCAATACACCCGCAGGTGCAAAGCGGTCATCGTTGATGAGCGTCGGATCATCGCTTCCTATCCATTTGATAGAGTATGGTGGATTTGACACAATAGCATCAAAAGGCTTATCGTTTACATGCTTAGGATCAAGCAAGGTATTGCCACGCTCAATGCTAAATTTATCATAATTGATATTGTGTAAAAACATATTCATCCGAGCTAGATTATAGGTGGTCATATTAATTTCCTGACCATAAAATCCATCTTCAATTATGTGCTCATTAAACTGCTTTTTAGCTTGCAGAAGCAACGAACCCGAACCACAGGCAGGATCGTAAATTTTATTGATTTTATTTTTTTCATTCTTACCCAGCATAACAATCCGCGCCAAGAGTCTCGATACACTTTGCGGTGTAAAAAATTCTCCACCAGATTTCCCAGCGTTAGAAGCATAATTAGAGATTAGATACTCATAAGCATCCCCAAAGAGATCAATATGGTTATCTTCAAAGTTTCCAAAATCAAGACTTGCGATTCCTTCAAGAATCAGAGTCAAGCGCTGATTCCTCTCCGGAACCGTACTACCTAACTTGTTACTTCTGGTATCTACATCATCAAAAAGGCCCTTAATGTCATGTTCACTCGCATAACCAATCGCACTAGACTCAATATCATCAAAGATATCTTTTAAATCTGTATTTAAGTGCTCATTTTGACGAGCAGTTTTGACAACATTGGAAAACAACTGCGAAGGCATAATAAAATAACCCTTGGTTTTAATGGCATCATCTCGAACTTCAGGTGTAATTAAATCTTCAGAAATCTCTTCATAGTTAATTGATTCATCACCACCTTCGATATAGGTTTTGAAATTTTCACTAATAAAGCGATAAAATAGAATTCCCAAAATATACTGCTTAAAGTCCCAACCATCTACTGCACCACGAACTTCATCAGCAATTTTCCATATCTTTCTATGTAGCTCTTGCCTTTGTACCTGTTCTGACATCATATTTCCTCGTTAACTTTTTATTCTTCTTATTATATCATTTTTCTCAACATTTAATTTCGTCAGAGTGAATTTCTCAAGAGTTTTTATCAAGCTAGCTATCATCTTATTGATTACCAATCAAAAATCTACTTAGGTCTCGACAACAAAATTGAAACGACTAATCATTAGGTAAACTATCTTAAATCGATTTACAAGCATAAAAAAGAACATCCCGAAGGATGTTCCATGTAAATATAGCAACTCTCTCGAATTAATGTTTACTAAATTGTGATGCTTTACGAATTTTCTTAAGACCTGACTTTAGGAGATTTCTTTGCCTTCAACCAAGGACTAAATAAAATGGGCGACCAAGCACTCCCTTCTAAAATTCACCCTGAACATTTTATATTTGCTGGGGTGCACGGTGGACAGGAAGTGATGAAGTTGATTGGAGAGTACGGACAACCAACTTATCAAAAAATCTTTATCAGTCTAGATGCTGAAAAACCAGTCATTCCTGATGCTGATACAAAAATTTCTATGGCAGGTGATACAGCTACTCTCATGTCCGATCCAAGCCTTGATATCAAGATGTATGGCATGCACCAGTTCAAGATGAAAAAAGGTAGACTTCGCATCAAATTAGGTGTCTTTTCCCCAGAAGCAGCTCCAAGCGAGATGGTACTCGGTCACCACGAACACCTAGCAGTTGAATTTTTCAATTCCCTCGCAATCGCCTATCAAAACAAAACATTTAAGGGGAAAACTACTCAATACTCTCTTAAAATTCAAGAAATTTAAGTAAACAAAAACGGATGACTGAACAATTTAGCCTTTGAAAGCTACGATTATAAAATCCCTCGTAACATATCAATCTATCACCCATATAAAAAGATAGCCATTCTAATTGAATGCTATCCTTTTTGTTTATCCTTGTCCGCCAGGGGCTGGACCGCCAGGAGCACCATTTCCTTGAGGGCCTCCATTTGGTCCACCGCCTCCAGGCATAGAGTTGACAATTTCCGTTTGTTTTTCACCGTTGAGATAGATATCTCCACCTGTGTAGGTCGCAGTTCCATCAAAGTCAAAACCTGTTTGACCAGTCATTTTAATGATTCCGCCTGTGACTGTGATATTGCCGTTCGAGTCGATTGGATCTGTGTCTCCTTGGCCGACTTCTACTGTCAGGTTCCCACCGTTCATGGTAAAGAAGATTTCACTCTGTTGGGCGTTTTTGTTGGCTGCATTAACCCCATCATCTGTTGAGTAGATGGTAATGTCCCCACCGTTGATAGTGATTGACTTACCTTCAAGTCCTTCTGTCGAATTCTTGACGGTGTAGGTACCACTATCGATAACCAAATCACCTGATGCGTGGATGCCATCATCTCCTGCTGTAACGGTGATGTCGTTGTTGGATAGGTACATGGTTCCGACTGAAGTATCCTCGTCATTGTCCACCTTGACCCCATCTTCTTTGGCATCGATGGTCATGGTCGTACCAGTGATATTGAGTTCATCATTAACATTGAAGGCATCGCCAACTGATGTGATGTTATAGGTTCCACCCGTGATGTGGAGGGTGTCGTTGGCCTTGATACCATTGTTTTTCTTGCCATCTACATTGAGAGTTCCTTTCCCATTGATGGTCAAATCCACCTTAGAAAAGAGAGCTGCATCTGCTTTTTCGTCGCTGTTAGAGCTTGAGTCAGAGAGACTGTTGGTGGTTTCCTCTGCTAAAGTCAAGTAGACATGGCCAGCTGATATCGCAGATATCGCTGCATTGGTATTGGTCATGGTCGCTCCTTTTAGGACTAGGTGAACATCTGCCGATTTATCTGCCTCGATCTTGATCTGCACTCCGTCAGACTGACCTGAAATCACATAGGTTCCAGATTTTGTGATGGTCACTGTTGATTCAGAGACTGTCACCCCATCTCCAGAGACGTTTGCTGATGAGCCAGATAACTCAATCTTAGAAGCTGTGCTTTCATCATAAGCAGTATCATTGTCCTTCTCTGTAAAATAGGAAGTTTGGTTTGTCTTTGTTGAAGTTGTTGCATTATTTGTCGTTGCATTGGTATTAGATGTAGTTGTTGACTGGGAACATGCTGCCATCAGCACCATTGCCGTTAAACTCGTTGCGAGTAGGATCCATTTTTTTGATTTCATACCTTTTTCCTCTCCTTCGTATGATATAGCTAGACAGTCTACAGAAGATTTCTGAAACAAAACTAAAACTTTTCTGAAAGTTTCCTTAAATTCAGTTTCAGTTAAGTTTCGCTTAATAAAACTTTTAGAAATGTCCTCTAGACTTGTTCCAAGCAAGTTTACCTTGTTTAATCTATGATTTATCTGAAGGAGAAAGACTTATGAAACCCCTAGAAACAAGCTTTGAACGGATCGAAACCAAGTATATGGTTTCTAAAACAGATTTACAGGATTTAATAGAAGATTTGAAAGACTACCTCGTCGAGGACGACTATCCGACTTCGACCATTTCCAATATCTACTTTGACACAGAAGATTTTCAGCTCATCCAAGATTCCTTGCAGGATCAGCATAAGAAGGAAAAAATCCGTATGCGGACCTATCTCGCGCAACCAAGCGCTGACAGCCCCGTCTTTCTAGAAATCAAGTCCAAAGATGATACCGGTGTCGGTCATAAGCACCGCGTCCTAGCTCAGTCAGATACCATCACCCAGCTCATCACTAAGGGGTGGGGAGGAAACCTGATCAAAGATAGCTTTCTGGTAGCAGAGGTACAAAAGCTACGCCAACGCTACAGTGAGGCTCTCAAACCATGTATCTATATCTCTTATGACCGTTTTTCACTAAAAGAAAAAAAGAAAATTCAAGGATTCCCCTACCAGAAAATTCGTGTCACTCTTGACCAAAACCTGATCTATCGTGATAAACAGGTCTGCCTATTTGCTGACAAAAATGGCCTGCCTCTCTTAGAAGACGACCTGGTCATCATGGAAATCAAGGCACCTGGTGACAAACCGCAATGGCTACAGGATATCCTTGATAAATATGGGCTGGTAGAGCAAAAATTCTCAAAATACTCCTGCGCCTACCATAAATCACAAGGACTGGCCTATGCCCCACAACCCATCGGAGAAAGTGCAGGTAACGCTTATGTCTAATCTTTTTAATTCTATTTTCAACGACGCAACCGCTACTGCTGACCCACTCCAACTCCTACTCGCCCTTGTTGTCAGCCTTTTTCTAGGACTAGCACTCAGCTGGGCCTACAAGCAACGGACTCTTTACACACGGGAATTTGTCATCAGTTTGACCCTTTTACCTTGTTTGATGACGCTGGTTATCTTCCTCGTCAATGGCAGTCTCGGAACGTCGATTGCAGTAGCAGGGACCTTTAGTCTCATTCGTTTCCGTTCTGCAACGAGTGGCTCTCGTGAGCTAATCGCTATCTTTCTAGCCATGATCATCGGTCTGGCGGCAGGGACAGGCTACCTTTTCTTAGCCGTACTCTTCACGGTCTTTATCCTAGGCATTTGGCTCCTTTTGGAAAAACAACAGAGCAAGAGCAATCACCAACGTCGTCGACTCTTAACCATCACACTTCCCAATAAAGAAGACCGCCTAGATACTATCCAGGTCGCGCTAGATCAATTTTGCACCGAGTCTGACCTCATCTCAGTAGATACCAGCAATGCTGGTGAATCCTTGCAAACCGTCTACGAAGTCGATCTCAATCCTCAAGTGGACGACTTCCAACTGACAAGCTACCTGACAAGCAAGATTTCTCAGTGCGATGTTTCCTTGACCAAGAAAGCCAAAAAGAAGAAAAATCTATAAGACTAAGATAAAGATTATAAAAAGAACAGCCCCAGCTGTTCTTTTTAGTTTTCTTTTACTGGTATTTCCTTAATAACACAAGCAGGATTCCCAGCTAGGACGACATTGTCTCCAAAGGACTTGGTGATCACGGCTCCTGCTCCAGCAACGACATTATTTCCTAGTGTCACTCCAGGAAGGACAATGACGCCACCTCCAGCCCAGAAATTATCTCCAATGGTGATGGGCTTGCCATATTCAACCCCTGAATTGCGTTCATCCGGATCCAGTGGATGGAGTGGGGTTAAAAACTGACAGTTGGGGCCAAGCATAGCGTTGTTCCCGATGCGAATCGGACAAACATCCAGCATGGTCAAGTTCCAATTAGAATAAAAATTTTCCCCCAGATGAATATTGACTCCATAATCGACCACCAAGCGTGGATTGACGTAGAGATTTTGTCCAGTTGAGCCAAACCAAGTCTTGATAATATCTGCTCCCTTCAAGGGATCTTCTTCCTTGTTAAAGGTAGCCTGTTTTTGGCGAGAAGCCTGCGCCAAGGTCCGTAATTCAGGATCCGACGGACGGTAAGGCTCCCCTGCTATCATTTTCTGGTATTCACTGGTCATCTTAACACCTCATACTCACTTTGGACCCATCATATCAAAAAGCCTTTGAAAGGTCAAGAATAGCTTGCTTTCTAGACTCTCGAAACTAATTCCCTCCCAAGTCAAAACAACTTGCTTGACAAAAGCTTGACTTCATGGTTTAATATACCCCATAAGGGTATATTTGGAGGTGCCTATGTTTCACTTATTATTTACAAAAATTGACAGTATTTCGACCAGCGAGTTAGAAGCTAAACTCAGAGAACCGATTCAGCTACTAGATGTTCGGACGCCTATGGAATTCCGGAGAGGCCATATCAAAAATGCCAAAAATGTTCCTTTAACGGAAATCGGTTCTTACACACCAGCGACAAAAGAAACACTCTATGTTATTTGTCATTCTGGTGTGCGAAGCAAACTAGCTGCGAAAAAGCTAAAGAAAAAAGGCTACGATGTCATCAATGTCCGAGGCGGTATGAGCGCTTGGACAGGCAAGGTCATCTAGAAGCATAAAATAATTGGCTACACAGCCTTGAACCTTATCGAAGGTCTGAGCGATAATATCCAATGGTGTCAGCTCAAAGACGATCTGACTAAGGGCCAAAAATCCCTAGATGTACGGATAAGTGGCGAATTTCAGGGGGGCGACCCAAGGTCGATACCATCCATAACCCCTAAATGAACTAAGGGAGATCTTGGGTGAACCAGACAAGAACCAAGCCTACATCCTTAGCTGCCACAGCGTTTTGCGCAACTATATCACAGAGCGTATCCTCCAGCAGGCAGGATTTGCCGTCCAAAACCTTGATGGCGCTTATTCACTATATAAAATGGCTAATCCAGAAGGAGTCGAATATGGAAACGAGTATCAGCATGGCTGACTTTTATGAAAAATACCTAAATGAAAATCTAAACCTTATCGATGTACGTGAAGTGCACGAATTCCAAGCAGGACATGCACCAGGTGCCAAAAATCTTCCGTTAAGTACCTTGGAGCAAGGTTACAAAGAACTCAAAGCTGACCAGGAATACCATGTCATCTGTCAAGGCGGAGTACGCTCCGCATCTGCTTGTGAATTTCTAAGCGCTCAAGGCCTTACCGTTATCAATGTAGAAGGTGGTATGAATGCTTGGCCCGGTCAAGTAGAATAATGAAAAAACCGATTAAGAAACTTAATCGGTTTTTTCATTTCTGCACCCCAATGATATAGAGCTCGTAACCCGTCGCTTCTATAAAACGAAGCACATTGACGGTATCTAAAAAGAGGTTGCTCATTGGTATTGGGGGAACTCATCCGTTTGTCTGACATGATTTCTTTATCGAAATAGACTTAAATACCTTTGTCTGCATTGTTTATCAATAGCAAATTAGTTTATTTCCGTTTAATCAGGTATCGGATGGCCTTTTCTAGGCGTTCCTTTTGAGCCTCGGGGTCGTCTAGTGGTTGGTTGATACAGCCTGTGAGATTTTCAGTAATGATCATCTCAATCACGCGCTCAACGCTAGATTTCACTGCTGTCAACTGCGTAACAATATCTGCGCAGTCACGATCTTCTTCAATCATCTTTTGAATTCCACGCAACTGGCCCTCTGAACGTTTCAGACGTGTTATATACTTCGAGTTTGTCATTGATTTATCCTTGGTCACTTTTTCTTCATTATATCTCGAATAAGCGGCTTTGTCAAAATTCACTTCCTGTCTGTATTTGTAGGAGGCAACCTCTCCTCTGTATCAGATAGAAAAGATTGATAAGCATGGAAATGGAAAAGAAAGTCTGTCCTCCTTGAAGCTCGATGGGAAATAAAATTTCCTATTAACCAACTGACTTTTATGCCTTATATCTTGGACAAAAAGGCTAGGATCACTATCCCATAGACTAGGACTAGAGCCAGCCCAAATCCGATACCAAATCACTTGTAAAACCTATCCATCCCGCTGTAACGTTCGACATAGGCCCTGTTCGGCTTGTCTGGATCATACCAGACCGTCAGTTCCGAATGAAGGGGGAAATGGGTCTGCATCAAGCGTTTGAAGGAAACAAAGGAGTTGCTGTAGCGAGTGATTGAAGGCGCCAGCATATCTTCTCTTGTATAGTCCTTTAAAAATTTAGTAGTCCCCCAAGGAATTGTGACCGTTTTGAACATAAAATACTGCAAGGTTTTCTTATAAGCAATCCCATCCACCATGTATTCGACGATAGGTGGATACCCCTCACGAAAACGGCTATAGCCGATAACCGTTCCCTGTACGGATGACTTGGCAAGGCGGATCAACTTCTGATCCCGAAGATAGAGGTAGAGAAAGGTCCCACATACAAATACAAAAGATAGGAAGATGACGATGGTCCCAACTATCAAACCAATCACTTCTTTATTCATATGAACTCCTCCTGTTATTCTATAGAGTATAATCTCAAAGAAGGAACTCGTTCAGAAACGACATCGAATCCCTCGAGTCTATTCTTCGGATTTTTCTTTTGACTGTTTTTCTCTCAAATCTTTCACAGATTTCGATATGATATCTCTCACCTGTTCGTCAGTAAGTCCTGGAATCTGGTAATAAGGATTATTGGACTCGCTTTTTGACGGTTTTGTTCCTGAACTTTCGGTTTTAGAACTTTGTTCAGTCGAAGACGAAGATTTCGACTCTGAGGAACTGGATTCTTTGGTCTTAGAAGAGCTGGACGACTCAGACTCAGAAGGCTTGGACATTTCAGGCGCTTTAAAATCAACCTTAGGCGGCTTATTTACTTGGTCGTTCGGCTGTTTCACAGGTTTATAGAATAGCCCAAAAGACAACAGCAAAGCCATAAAGGTCCCAATACCAGCCAAGGTTCTTTTATTGGCTTCAGCCGAGGGAACCTTTACTCCCTTTGTACTGAGTATTTTCCATTCTGGATGCTCTTTTTCTATGGCTTTTTTCTGTCTCCTAAGAGGACCAAGTAGAAAATGATTAAAAGGCACAATCGTTACCATAGCCACCGTTACAAGCGGGACATAATTGGAATGACTTGATACCAGTAGAACATCGAGTATAGCAAGAAGAATGAGGAGGAAACGCCCCACAAACTTACGAACTTGATGCTCTTTTTTGATCTGCAAATATCTCTCTTGTGACATTATGTGGATTACCTCACCTCTTTAACAAATAAGCAAGCACTACAACGGCGTAGGTCATGATTAACAATATAGCACTACTGATGCCCAAGCATTTATAAAACTCGTTGACTAGCGTTTGACACCATTCCTCCTCTTAAATTTACTATTTATAAATTGCATCCAATAGAAATACCATTGTCAACAAGATGGGTGCTAAAATTAATGTTGCCATACATATCCATACTTGACGCTTATACACCACTTCCATACCACTGTATCTCTCAACAAAGGACTCTTTGGGACAAGCAGGGTTATACCAAACCATCATCTTTGAGCCCTTTGGAAAAGCATCTTCCAAAACACGTGTAACAGAAACGACAGAATTTCTATAAATTGTTATCTTTTGAGCTAATAACTCCGACCTAGAAGTGGCTTGTACACTCTTCCAAGGAACTGATATGAGAATGACTCTATGGTAGTCCAGATTTCTTTGATAAGTATGCCCATCAACTTTATATTCAACAATTGGAGGACCTGCTGGTTTTGAATACTTGTATCCTACTACAACTCCCTCAACACATGCAGTAGATAAATTTTTTATCCTTAGTTCTCTTTTGTAAAAATAACGGAAAAAGAAAAGTACAGATGAACAGAGTGATACAACTCCAAATAGCAACAAAAAATAAAGCTTTAAATCTGACATATAGTTCTCCTACTTCATTTGAATATCTGATATACTTAGGTTCATTTCTTCTACTACAACTATACAAACTTTTGACATCTATACCTCACCTCTTTAACAAATAAGCAAGCACTACAACAGCGTAGACCATGATTAACAATATAGCACTACCGATGCCCAACAATTTATAAAGTTTGTTGATTCCACAGTATCGTTCCACATAAGCCCTGTTTGGTTTTTCAGGATCATACCATACCGTCATCTTCGAATATACTGGAAAATGCGTTCGCATTAAGTTATTAAAGGATATAAAAGAATTACGATAAAAGGTTAGGGAATTTGCCAACATGTCCTCTCTTGTAAAGTTATCAGATGTACTTATAGGCCCCCATGGAAGCGAAACCGTTCTGATTATAAAATACCGTAATGGCTTGCTATAAGTAGTTCCGTTAACAGTATATTCAACAATCGGAGGATTCCCAGCCTGAAAATTACTATAGCCCACAACCGTTCCCTTAACAGACGATTTGGCAAGACGTACCATCTTTTTATCCCGAAAATAAAGGTAGAGATATGTACCAGATAAAAAGATCAAGGATAAAAGAATGACGATGGTAGCAACTAAAAATAAAATGGTTTCTGTTGTCATATTCAACTCCTATCTTATTCCACACTCTTCACATCGGACATTGAAAGTGTCATCTTAGATGGATCTGACATCGAATCAACAAGCTCCAATTGTTCTGAATTAAGTGGTAACAAAATTAATGTAGTTGTGTAAGAAGGTAACTCACCACTATCCTTGATAGTATAGCTAATCTTTTGATTATCAAAAATGGCCTTGCCATCATAGGACCAGCTCAGTGAAAACTCCAAATCTTTTTTGATATCTACGTCAGTTTTATTGACGAGCATTAGTGCTGCCCTACCATCTGAGACGGCTCCTGTAAAGTAGATAGCCATACTTCCCTTACTTCCAATTTCTGGATGTTCTTTGGTCAATTTTTTACCAAGTTCAATTAAATCTGACGTTTGGCCTTCATATTGTGGTGCTACTACAAATTTCAATTCTTTCTCTTTGTTTACAACTGTCTCGCGTGTACTTTTCTCTGTTTCCCCTGCTTCCTTTCCATTAGAGCAAGCTCCCAGAATCAACAACAAGATGATGACAACTAACTTCTTCATTTTTTCTCTCCTTTTAACAAAAATTATATAAACCTTTATCTCTTCTTAGACTTCTTGACATGTTCCTTGTACATTTTTGACTTTTTCCCGTACCATTCTTCAATGGTATAGCCATATTCCTCACGGTACTTCTCTTGGTTTTTATTGACTGAATTAAGATTAAATAGTGAAGAGAATGTTGATTTACTCAATGATATTAAGATAATAATGAGAAAGATTGGAGCGATGGGTAATATAGCCAAAAGTAAATGAGCAAGTAAATTTTTAAACCCTGAAATAAGGATACCCGCAATAAAATTTATAAACCATAAAGCCAAGATAACATTTGTATATTTCTTTATTTTCTCCTTGTCAATATCAAAAACTCTAGTATATGACTTTGTTATGAGACTATAAATAATATAGACAACCGCTACGGAATAAGCTAGCCAATAAATAATCCGAATGATTAAAAAAGGAACAAAGAATTGCAAGCCTAAAATTAGTCCAAAAATGCTTAAATGAATAAGAGTGAATAAGACGAGTAAATTGAGTAAATAAGCATAAATTCTATTTCTTTTTGAAATGATATAAATAATCATATACATCGCCCAATAAACTAAAAATAAAATACCAAAAACTTTTTCTGGGATGATTAGTTGATACTCTAATTCAGTAAGCGGCTGCATAAAAGTTATACTATTCTTACTCATGGATGTTCCTAAAGCAATCGCAAACCATGGGGCAAATATACATATAACAAGAAATAATGGCATTGCAAAAATCATTACTAATATATTCCATCTTCGCGTTGTTTCTAGTGCATCATTAATATCTTTTTGTATCTTATCCATTTATTTTCTCCTATTACCCAAACAAGGATGAGGCCGCTTTCAGACCACCATTGAAAAAATCAGAAACATTCTTGCCCACACTTTTGACAGTCTCCAAGTCCTGGTGGATTCCATTTCCGATAGACTCCACTCCTGATTCTACCACGTCCACAGCACCATAAGCAAAATTTTTAATTCCATCATAAACAGACTTTTTAAATTCTGGTGCGACTGCAGAAGTGACAAGATTAAACGTTCCTACAGCAAGGCCTCCTATAGTTCCAATTATTAACCCCTTCGGTCCAGCTTTCACCCCTAACTTAGCTCCAAGCCACATACCATCTAGGGGACCAACGTTAGAGATGGTATCAATGGTACCACCTAGCACAGACTTCCCGATTTTCCCTACGGTCGTCTTGGAATCGGTCTTGGAATTGTTGCCAAACAGAAAAATGTTCTTGTCCCATTATACCACAATATCAAAATAGCCCTCTTCCCACAGGAACAAGGCTATATTTTTACACTATAAATTTGGATCAATATTTACTTTCAAGTTCAGGTTAGCCACTAAATAGAGAGTTGAGAGTATAAAAAAGAGAGAACGAATCTCGTCCTCTCTCAATGTTCACTTTTCATCAACACACTACAGGTGATAAAGAGCCAAGTAACAAATAGTTTTACAATTTTAATATAGATCCCCCACGAATGAAAGTTAGTAAGTTTATTGTTTTGGAAATAAACCTATAAATTAAATTATACCTTCAATTTTGGATATTTAATACTATCCTTTTGTTTCTTGAATAATTCTTGTAACTCGTCCTCTTTTTTCGAATGGTATCCTTCGAATACCACCTTTTCAATATTCTCTTGGTTAAAATATAAGAGTTCTTCATTTGCTGCCCCTGTTGGATATAGGCATGCTACATAATCAAAATAGCCAATTGTACCCTCTTGATTGTACAATGGAAATCTACCAATAATCATCACATCAATCGTCCCATTATGTAGACGAACAATAGTACCAATAGGTAATAAATTAGACATTCTTCTCTCCTTTTTCTACTATTTTAATGATTTCAAACCATCTATTAAGTTGGTAATCAAATTTGAACATAAATATCACTAAAAAACTAACCAGCAAAAAGAGTACGGCGATGGTTTCATTTCCAATGACAAACAAAAGAATAGCGACTACAGTTAGGATTCTAAAAAGATTAAGAAGACATTTAAAGTACCCCCTTCTTCTCTTCAAAGATCTGACAAATTTCTTACTCTGTTCCTCATCCAACTCTGATTTTTTTAATTTTAAAGTTCCGTGGTAAAATCTGATAATCAAAGCGGCTAAAAAATAAGATAAAACGCCTAAAATCAGAACCGTCCCAACTCGGACTAACTGATTATTAAATATTCCAGCTTCAGCCAATATATCAGAAATTTTATTGATAATGTATAGCGTAACAGGCAGTAGAATATAAGACCAGTAATTAGGAGAAGATGTTTCCTCTAGCAATACCTTATTCTCCCAATCAAAATGATAATTTTTGTTCTCCCATATCCCTAAATTAATAATTGTTTCCATATGTACATCCTTTTTAATTAAATACACTACCTAACCCCGAGAAAAATCCATTAACTGCATCTCCCGCACTGTCCCATATTTTCTCAGCTGTATCACCAACAGATTTCATCGTATCACCTACTACTTTCTTTGTACCATCCCAAACATCACCAGCAAATTCCACAACTTTATCTCCATATTTATCATATAGATAATCAAATCCCATTGACAATCCTACACCAGCAGCGAGGGATAGGATATTTTTTTGTAAATAGCAGATCAGATAAACAAGCGATAATATAGAATTTTCAAGGTACTAGAAAAAAATGTTCTTGTCTCATTATACCACAATATCAAAATAGCCCACTTCCCACAGGAACAAAGCTATATTTTTACACTATAAATTTGGATTAATATTTACTTTCAAGTTCAGGTTAGCCACTAAATAGAGAGTTGAGAGTATAAAAAAGAGAGAACGAATCCCGTCCTCTCTCAATGTTCACTTTTCATCAACACACTACAGTTGATAAAGAGCCAAACAACAAATAGTTTTACAATTTTAATATAGATCCCCCACGAATGAAAGTTAGTAAGTTTATTGTTTTGGAAATAAATCTATAAATTAAATTATACCTTCAATTTTGGATATTTAATACTGTCCTTTTGATTCTTGAATAATTCTTGTAACTCGTCCTCTTTTTTCGAATGATATCCTTCGAATACCACCTTTTCAATATTCTCTTGGTTAAAATATAAAAGTTCTTCATTTGCTGCCCCTGTTGGATATAGGCATGCTACATAATCAAAATAGCCAATTGTACCCTCTTGATTGTACAATGGAAATCTACCTATAATCATCACATCAATCGTTCCATTATGAAGGCGAACAACAGTACCAATAGGTAATAAGTTAGTCATTTATTATTTTTCCTTCCTTTAAAAAATTTTTATTTATATATTCTTCAAAATGGAACCGTTTTGTAAAAAATCCGTTCGTATAAAATAGATAAGAAAAACAAACTACATAGTCCATCACTAGTAACAAGAATATACTGGGTCTTGAAAGATATAGAAACATTGAAAAAGAAAACATAACAATAAATAATAAGGTAAGTAGCACTATGGTTTTGTTATGTTTTTTCACTTGCTTTCGAAATTCCTCATACTCATCCTTTGTAAATTCAACCTTTTCAAATTCTGTATTCTTATATAGCCGTTTATTAAAAACAATCGCAGCAATGATCGAAAGCGCAAAGGACACCAGTAACAGATAAATACTTAGAACCACGTTAGATTCAACGCTTTTAAAGAACCCAATTCCTAGAATATGGTAACCAATGATAGAAGACAAAAATATTTTGGATTCAGATACCTTATGAGCAATAGATTTTTTTAAATCACCTGTGATTAAATCTACATAATAACTATCCTCTTTATAATTGCCTAAACTAAGCAAAGATTTATAATTATGCATAATTTCTTCTCCTTATTATTAAAATACACTACCTAACCCCGAGAAAAATCCATTAACTGCATCTCCCGCACTGTCCCATATTTTTCCAGCTGTATCACTGACAGAATCTACAAAATTTCCCACATTTTTTTTGGCACCTTCATAAGTTTTTCCTATCCAGTTTCCCACCTCTTCAATATTATCATCATAAATTTTATCAAATAACATGGAACCCGCTACACCTAAAACAAATCCTAAACCAGCACCTGCTACTGCCCCTATTGGACCACCAAATGACCCTATAGTAGCACCTAATTTGGCTGTGGCAAAACCAATTCCAGCATGCGCTCCTGCTTTAATTAACGCTTCTCCTGGTTGCTTACCATCTAAAAGTTGGGCACTAAAATCAAGTGCTGCTCCCAATCCATATGGTAATGCTTTCGCAAATTTAGCGCTCCCTAAGAATCCATCTAATTTATTCACTAACGGTATTACAGCATCTCCAATTTTCTCAATGGTTTCTCCCACCATTTTATTAACTATAGAACCAGGTGCAGTTGATAGAAGTGCACTTAATCCATATTTCGTTAGTGTATTCCCAATCTGTGATTTTAAGCCATTGATTAAATATGGAACTTGATATGGAAGCATGTAAGAGGTATAATGTGCTGTCGCTAACTCAGACCATTTATCACTCAATTTTGAAGTGATACTTTCCTTAAAAAAATCTACAGACTTATTTTTTAGATCATCCGGAGAAATATTTATGCCATTTTGTTGTAGGAAATTAAAAACATCATTTATAGCTTCTTCACTAATTTCTCCTCTTTTATATGCCTCTAAAGTATCTGATATCATTTTTACAAGATCATTGGTTTCTTTTTCAACATAATTCCTCAAAGCATTATTCACACTATCAGGAAGGTCCCTTCTATAGCGTTTTCGATAAGCTTCGAGCGCTTTCACATCATCCTCAGAGAGTTCTTTGCCATCTTTTATTTTCTCAAGAACCTTCTTATAATCTCCGTCAATCTTAACCTTATTTTCCCACTCACCCTCGATATTCTTTGCCCATCCCAGAGTATGCACAGAGTGCTTGGGAAAAGTACCACTAAAACTTGAAAACTCTGTTTGGATTTGACTTAAACCCGTTTGGAGATTTTGAGCTAAGTCATCAACTAAGCTACTACCTTCCCCTACAGAAAAAACTTCATTAGAACTTCCAGCAAACAGATTTAACTTGCGGAGCTTATCCATTTTTTCATTTCTTTGTTTTAGGAGATCATCCATACGATTTGAAAGACTACTTAAAGTGCTTGCACTTGTAGATTCGTCTCCAACCATTGCATTATACATCCCTCTAATGCTGTGAAGACTAGCTTCAAGACTACGAATTTCACTTTCAAGTACCTCTGAATCAAGATCCTCATCGCCAACCTCTGATTGATATTTTGATGGTAGCTTTGGAACAGCTTCGCTCACCAATTCTGTATACATGATAGCTCCCTTGAGCAAGGGAGTGATTACATTCATACCATATTGTTTACCACTATCATAGGCTGCCCCTTGCAAATCTCCTGCATTATCAAATGCTGATAATGCAGAAACTGCTTGATCGTAGGAGGCTATTCTAGTTTCTCCCACAGAAGCCATTGTCTGACCCTGCGTATCAGAAGATCCTAATACCATTTTTACCATATTAATTATTCGACTCCTGTTCTATCATTAATTTCTTTCGAGCATAGCAGAGCTCATCTAACTCTCTTTCCAACCGGTCTTCTTGTTTCTTGATTGAATCTTGTCGTTCCTCCGACCACGCTTCGACTAATGCACCTACACTGCCTATGTCCATTATCAAATCTTGATAAGTTTGATAATCTTTTGACGATAGAGGCAATTCTAAGATTTGTCGCAATGGAAGCAGACTTTGTCGATGCATTTCAAATAGTTCATTTTCTTTGCGAGTAACTTTCTTCTTCTCTAAACTTAGTTGATTTAGAAAATTATCCAGTTCTTTTGATTTATTATCGATTTCTTCTAATGTTAGTTTCTTCATTATTCCTCTTCTGAAAAATAGCTACTATTTGGAACAAATGTAGTATTATTCTTTGGAACTGCACTCGTTTGAGGTAGCGCAGAAGTATTGGTATCTATGTTTCCAGCAAGATGACTATCCACTGCTACAAACTCAGCGGCTGTACTCTGTATCCGTGAAACAAATCCATTTAAAACCTCTGCAATAGAAGACGCGTACTCAGCTTCTTTAGGAATCTTCTCCGCAGCTGTACTATTTCCTGGATACTCACTCGATTGGTCTAGAACAACTTTATTTCCAGATATAATACTACTAGATGAGCTAGCAATTCCAGATGCAATAGAACTAGCTACTTCTTCTTTACTTTGTATTAGTGGCATACAAATTCCTCCAAATTAGTCATTTTTAGTAATTTTTAATTTAACAGCTTGTTTACGATCATGCAGATAAACCTCATCCAACTCTAGTCGAGCCTCTCTATTATTATAAGGTTTATCTAAAAACATTTGATCCATTAAACGCATACCCAACATAACCCACTGCGCATTGGATTTAAGATATTTCGGAACTTCATGGATGTTGTTTCCAATATATGAATACTCACCACCAATTACAAAATGCAATCCTACACGCAAACCATTTTTGAATAAAAAGTCCAAATCTTTTTCTGAAAGACCATGCTCAACAATTACTTTTATATTTGGCATAAAAATCAACCAATCAGAGTATAAGTCTCCTTCTAGTCGACGATTAACTTCAAATATTAATTGTTGAGCTATTTCAGAAATCTCTTTTTTACTACTAATATACGTTGACACTTTTTCACTATAAGGCCTATATTCCTCCAGTGGATCTACAAGCATCACTTTTAATTTCTTTCCAAAACAGAGTGATGTATTCAATAAATGATGGGTTTGATTTTCTAATGACTCAGCAGAATCAGACAGATAAATCAAGCTTTTTAATTGATTAAACGAAATAGCAATACTCTGTACCATTTCAAACTCCAAACCAATCGGCAATTCCCGATTCTCAATAGCCTCTTGTACATCAGGCAAATTCAAAAATTCTTCCATCGTCAACTCCTCTGGCACCATCGGAATGGCACTTGGGCGCTGACCGGTCCAGGCTTCTTGGAGGGAAGCGACTGCTTGGCGCAGGTTGTTGAGGACTTGAGTATCATTGGCTCCATAAACTGAGAGAGCCAGCTGGATGACATCCACCTCTTCACGCTTCATAAGGGCACGTCCCTTGATATCTTCCATAGTCATAGCAAGTGGTGTAGAGCCCACGATGGCCCGCACTTCACCTGCCTCATTTTGTGGCAGGCTCAACTGGTGCTTGAAGTTCGAGTAGAGCTGAGCACGAAGGTTGGTCTG